>JACREA010000044.1 GCA_016218465.1 Nitrosomonadales bacterium
GGAAACGCGTATCCGGACTGCGTCGGCATAATGGCAGTCGCTGGTTTTGAATTATGCCGAGATGCTTCAGGCCGTCACCGATGCGCCAACCCACCCGCCTAGGCATTGCATCGGCGGTGAAGATGTGGTGGAAACCTGGCTATAATAGACAATAATAAAAAGTTGCTGGAGAACCCTCGTGACATTAGTTTCAACCATGTTGCCGATTGAAGTTGCGCTGGGTGCCATCGTGTATTGGTTGCTGCTGGGTTTGGCAGGATTGCTGATGCAAAACGGCCGTATCATCACCCGTTTTATTTTCCCTGCTGGCGCTCTGGGCGCTCTGGTTCTTGCGGCTGCCGCACTATCGGGACTGGGTGGTGCTGTAAACGTGGCGGTGCTCCCGCTCGGGCTTCCCGATTTGCCATTCCATCTGCGCCTTGATTCATTGTCTGCATTCTTTATGCTGCTGCTTGGCGCAGCCGGTGTTGGTATCTCGCTTTATTCGGCGGGGTATTTCCGCGCAATGGAGGGCGGCACGCTGGGGTTACTGTGTTTCGAATACCATGTCTTCCTTGCCGCGATGGCAATGGTATTCATGGCGGATGACGCCTACCTGTTCATGGTGGCATGGGAAACAATGGCGTTATCCTCATATTTATTGGTCACCACCGACCACAAAGTGCCGGAAATTCGCCGTGCCGGATTTCTCTATCTGCTCATCGCCCATGTCGGCGCGATCGCCATCCTGATGTGTTTCGGCGTAATGCAGGGCGGGCATGGCGATTACACATTTACCGCCATGCGCGAGTCTCATCTGACTGCCTTCTGGGCCAGCGTTACATTTCTGCTGGCATTGTTCGGTTTCGGCGCCAAGGCAGGCATCGTGCCGCTCCATGTCTGGCTGCCCGAGGCACACCCCGCCGCGCCCTCGCCAATTTCGGCGATGATGAGCGGCATCATGCTGAAAACCGCGATTTACGGCATTCTGCGCGTCAGTTTCGACCTGCTCGATGTGCGGCTGTGGTGGTGGGGTGCGCTGGCGTTGGCGCTGGGTCTCATCACCGCGCTGTTCGGCGTGCTGTTTGCAGCCGTGCAGACCGACATGAAACGCCTGCTTGCCTATTCCTCGATCGAGAATATCGGCATCATTCTGGCCGGCATCGGTCTCGCCATCATCTTCCACTCTTTCACCAAGGACGGATTGGCTGCCTTGGCGCTGACCGCCGCGCTGTATCACTCGCTCAACCATGCATTCATGAAGGGATTGCTGTTCCTCGGCACCGGTTCGGTGTTGCACGCAACCGGTGAACGCAACCTTGGGAAACTGGGGGGACTCATCCACCGTATGCCGAAGCTGGCGCTGCTGGTGCTGATCGGTACCTTGGCGCTTGCCGGTTTGCCTCCGCTAAATGGCTTTATCTCCGAGTGGCTGCTTTTGCAGGCGTTTCTGCTGTCGCCGGGCTTGCCTCACTCCTACCTTAACATGCTGATCCCGATTGCCGCTGCGGCGCTTGCGCTGGCTGCGGCGCTTGCAGGTTATGTCATGGTCAAATTTTACGGCGTGATTTTTCTCGGCCAGCCGCGCGAGGAAAAATTGGCTGCACAAGCACATGACATCGGCATCTGGGAGCGGATGGGACTGACCTGGCTGGCCCTGGGTTGCATCCTGCTGGGAATATTCCCGGTGTTCTTTATTCTGCATATCGATTTTGTAACCCAGCTGCTGGTCGGTCAAACGCTGGGCAGCACAGCAGCACAGACCGGCTGGATGTGGATCACACCGATCCAGCCGGAACGCGCCAGCTACAATCCTTTGGCCTTATTTGTGATCATCATCGTCGGCGTGCTGTTCACCGTGTACGTGGTGAAGAAGTTCTATCATGGCCGCATGCGCCGCAGCCCGGCCTGGGATTGCGGCTATCCCGGACAGAATGCGCGGATGCAGGATACCGCCGAGGGCTTCGGCCAGCCGATCCGGCAGATTTTCGAACTGTTCTTCGGCATTACCCGCGAAGTACCCAGACCGTTTGACAAGAAACCGCACTACCGCGGTGAAACCCGTGATCTGGTATGGGATTGGGGCTATCTGCCGGTTGCCCGGCTTACCGAAAAACTTTCCGCGCTGATCGGCAAGCTGCAGCATGGCCGCATCCATATTTACCTGCTGTATAGCTTTGCAACCCTGCTGGCGCTGCTTGCGTTTATCCGATGAATTTGGATACGGCAGTTGGCGGAACATTTTCCATGGCTTCATGCTATTGGTCTGCATTCGTAGGTGCGAACAAATTCGCACATAGCTTATTGTTAGTGCGAATAAATTCGCACCTACAAAACCGTTAACCGTTATTTCTAATATGAGCGGCATATTTTTACAACTCTTTCAAAACACGCTGGTGGTGCTGATCGCCCCCCTGTTGCTGGGCTGGGTCAACCAGTGCCGCGCCTGGCTGCAAAACCGCAGTGGTGCCGGCGTTTTGCAACCCTACCGCAACCTGGTCAAGCTGTTCCACAAGGACGCAGTGCTGGCAAATAATGCCTCGCCGCTGTTCCTCTTCACGCCCTATATCCTGTTCGCCGCCATGTGGCTGGCGGCTTCGCTGGTGCCGGTCATCGCGACCGATCTGCCGCTTTCCCCGGCTGTGGACGTGATCGCCCTGGTTGGCATCTTCGCGCTGGCGCGGGTATTCATCTCTCTCGCGGCGATGGATATCGGTACCGCTTTCGGCACCCTTGGCGCGCGCCGCGAAATGCTGGTCGGCTTCCTCGCCGAACCGGCGCTGCTGATGGTGTTTTTTACCGCCGCCACGATCAGCCAGTCCACCTCGCTGGTCACTATCGTTGAAACGCTGGGGCACAAGCAGTTTGCGATTTACCCGAGCCTGGCCTTTGCTGCCATTGCCTTCATCATGGTGCTGTTGGCCGAAAACGCGCGCATCCCGGTGGATAATCCCTCCACACACCTCGAACTGACCATGATCCACGAGGCCATGATCCTGGAATATTCTGCCCGCCACCTCGCTCTGGTCGAATGGGCGAGCGCGCTCAAATTGCTTGCCTATATCACCATCGGCTTCGCCCTGTTCCTGCCATGGGGTATTGCCGAGGAGGGTAATCTGGGCGAGCTGCCGTGGGCGCTGGCGGCCCTATTCATGAAACTGATTGTGGCTGGCGCAGGGCTGGCATTGATCGAGACTGCCTCGGCCAAGATGCGTATTTTCCGCGTGCCTGAATTTATGGGCACCGCCTTCCTGTTGGCGGTACTGGGAATGCTTATCCATTTCCAGTTGGGGAGTTGATTTGATGAATTTATCCAGCCCGTTCATCAACTTCTTTGCAGCCTTGCTGCTGTTGATCGCCTTCGCCATGTTGTCGCAGCGCCGGATACTATCCTTGATCAACCTGTTCGCGCTGCAAGGGCTTGTGCTGTCCGCCAGCACCGCGGTCGTGGCATATTCTTCACACCAGAATCACCTTTACTACTCGGCGGCGCTGACGCTGGTGCTGAAAGTGATTATCCTGCCGTGGATTCTTCACCGCCTGATCCGCAAACTGAACGTCAAATGGGACATCGAGACACTGTTCAATATCCCCACCACCATGCTGGTCGGCATTGCACTGGTGGTATTTGCCTTTAACCTGGCGGCTCCGATTTCACAGTTATCCGGCACTATCACCAAGAGCACCCTGGGGATCGCCATGGCGTGCGTACTGTTGTCATTCATGATGATGATCACGCGCAGCAAGGCGGTGCCGCAGGTGATCGGTTTCCTTGCCATGGAAAACGGCCTGTTCTTCGCCGCCACCAGCGCCACGTATGGCATGCCGATGGTGGTGGAACTGGGTATTGCGCTTGATGTGCTGGTCGGCATGGTCATTCTGGGCATCTTCTTCTTCCAGATACGGGAAACCTTCGACAGCCTGGATCTGAAGCACATGGAAAAACTCAGGGAAGATTGACGTGGAAATATTCTGGATACTGGCGATTCCCCTGATTGGCAGCCTGCTGCTGGCGTTGTTTGGCTATCGGCGCTTTGCTCCCGAACTGAACTCTGTCATGAGCTTCGGTACTTTCGTGGCATCGGCATTTCTTACCGTCCGGGTCATTACCGAAGGCTCCATCACCGCGATGAATGAGCAGTTTTTCGTCGACCCCTTCAATGTTTTTCTGGTTGCGCTCACTGCTTTTATCGCCTTCACCACCTCGCTATTCTCGCGCCCCTACATGCGTATCGAGCAGGCGCACGGCAAACTCACCATCAACTTGCTGCGTCTTTACCATAGCATGTACCAGCTGTTCACCTTCACGATGCTGCTGGTGCTGTTAACCAACAATCTGGGCATCATGTGGGTGGCGATGGAAGCGGCGACTCTGACCACCGTGCTGCTGGTATCGCTCTACCGTACCCCCGCGAGCCTGGAAGCAGCGTGGAAGTATTTCATCCTGTGCGGCGTGGGCCTTGCCCAGGCGTTGTTCGGCACCATCCTGCTCTATTTTGCGGCAGAAAAAGTGCTCGGTGCAGGTGGCACCGCGCTGTTGTGGACGCATCTTGACAGCGTCAAAACCCACCTCGAACCGACCGTGCTGTCGCTCGCCTTCGTGTTCC
>JACREA010000045.1 GCA_016218465.1 Nitrosomonadales bacterium
ACGCTCACCACCGAAGTTGATGCTTGGCAATTGCGCCGCAATATGGAGCAACGTGGCATCGAGTGGAAGTTCACCCGGCAGGATGCGGATATAAAAATGGCTCGGCATTATGTTTCGTAATTTATGGTTTTATATACTAGTAATCATGGACATAACAAGTGGAGTGCCCAGCCAAATTGCTATAAATACCTTGGTCTTTGGTTGCCCAATGAACAAGGCAAAAACCACGATGACTATGAAAACTGTGAGGTCAAGAATGCTAGCGCTCTTCGGGCAATTGTCACCGCAGACAGCGTCGGAATATCGGTCTGCAATGGCTGGAAGTGATGCCGATAACAACGATGTAGCCAATATGAATAATGACGTTTTTTTAACCACAATGTTCATTGTTATTTTCCTTTTTCCTGTTACGACAGAAAGGCGTTGCCGACGACCAACTTAAATGTGAGGGGCTGCGCGCTTTTGCGCATGTAGCATGTAGCAAAGGCAACGAGGCCAAGTCCTGCATTACAGCATTTCCATGCTTGCCGTAATCTGCTTTCTCTATCAACACAACCGACATTCGTTCTCATGCAGCCTCTCAACATTTGGAACAAGGTGCCACCCTAACCAGCCTCTTCCACCACGTCAAGCCAAACAGACTGATAGCGTTCGAGAAGCACTCAGGTCTAAGCTCGAAATATTTTCGATACTCCACCCCCATTTTCCTTTGCGCATCACGCACGCGATTGAGCAACCCAATTTTCAACTCGCAAGCCCGGAACGCGTTCAAACTCAGCGACGTTGTTGGTAACCAGTATCAGTTTGTTGGCAAGCGCGTGGGACGCGATCCACAAATCGTTGTTGCCGATGAGTTTGCCGCTGGTTTGCAGGTGCTGGCGGATTTTCCCGTAGTGTGCTGATACGGTTTCATCCAGTGGCAACACCGGTATCAGCGTAATCAGTTGCTCCAGTATTTGCCGCGATTCTTTGGACTTTGAGCTTTTCTCCGCGCCGAAACACAGTTCGCCATAGGTGATGGCGGACATGACGACTTTGCCGGGCGGCAATTTGGAAAAACGCGCCAGTACTTCGGCAGGGCGATGATTCTTGATGTAGATGCAGATGTTGGTGTCGAGCAGGTAGCGCGGCATGACTACAGCTCCGCACGCTCTTGCGGCAGGTCGTCCTGGCGCTCCGTCATAAAATCGGCGGGCAGCGAACCGAGCAGGTGAAATGCTTGCTCCAGCGATTTGGCTTTTTTACGCAGCACCAGTTCATCGTCCCTGCGGAAAATTTCCACCTCGCCGGTATCGAACTGAAACTCCGCCGGTATCCTCACCGCCTGCGAATTCCCGCTCTTGAATACTTTTGCAGTACGCATGATCGCCTCCTTTAATGTAACTACATGCAGTATATACGCGTGCGGGATTTATGCAAGCCGGGAAATTAAACGGCCATTGGGGGATTTCATGAATAGCTTGACACACTTTGTTATATACCTATAAGATAGTAACCGAATACTTACTAGCATTACTTGCGGACGGGCTTATGACAAAACTTAGACTCAAGCTGATTTTATTGGCTACCCTTTTGATTTCCATCTTTGCTTGGGTGGTTCTTACCCAGGGGCCGTTGGCTCCAGTGAAGGTGGCCACCGAAAAAATTCAGACCGGTAGCCTTGCTTCCGAGGTGTTTGGCGTCGGGATCACCGAAGCCCGGCACATTTATAACGTTTCCTCGACGATGACCGGGCGGGTCGGCAGCATGCTGGTCGATCAGGGCGATTATGTGAAAGCCGGACAGCTTCTGGCCAGACTGGACCCGATTGATCTCAATGAACGGCTCGCAAGCAGCCGGTTGATGACGGAGCGCTCGGCCAACTCGATCAGGATGGCAGAGGCCCAGTTGGCGCAAGCGCAGAGCCAAGAAAAGACCGTTTCAGCGACATACAAGAGATTTATCGATCTGCATGCAAAGGGTTATGTCAGCCAGGAAATGCTAGACGCCAAGCTGAACGAAAAAAATGCGGCACAAGCCGCACTGGATGCCGCTACCGCTTCTCTGGCGGCAGTCATACGTGACAAAGAGAAGGCGCAGACGGACGCATCGGGCGTGGCCAAATTGCGCGATCAAACCCTGCTGATCAGTCCGGTGAGCGGCATCGTCACCGCAAGAATGGTTGAACAGGGCGTGACGGTTGTGCCGGGTCAAACGGTGCTGCAAGTGATCGATCCGGCCGACGTCTGGATCAAGACCCGCATCGACCAGAAGCAGGCGGGGATGATCCGCGCAGGCCAACAGGCGAGCATCGTGCTGCGCTCGCAGCAGCAGACTGCCGTTACAGGGGTGGTCAAACGGGTCGACATGATCAGCGATGCGATCACCGAGGAACGCATCGTGAATGTTTCTCTTGCCGTGCCGCAATCAAATATCAGCCTGGGCGAATACGCCGAAGTCACGATCAAGCTTCCCGGTCTGGACAATGCCCATTCGATACCGACTGCGGCAGTGAAACAAATCGACCAGCAAAAAGGCGCATGGGTGTTGCTCAACGGTCACGCCAAGTTCAAAGCCGTCAAAACCGGCATCGCGACACTGGATGGACGGACACAGGTTCTGGATGGGCTGAGCGATGGCGATGAGGTGATCGTTTACAGCCAGAAGGCGATGAAAGAAGGCCTCAAAATAAAAGTGGTTCCGGAAATTGTTAAGAGCTAACCATGATTAATCTCGCAAGCCGCGACATCCTGCATGGCTGGGGCAAGTTCGTCTTTACCGGCGTGGGGCTGGGGCTTCTGATCGGCGTCACGCTGACGATGGCTGGCGTATACCGCGGCATGGTGGACGATGGCAAGGCGCTGATCGAAAATGCCGGGGCGGACCTCTGGGTAGTCCAGCAGGACACGCTCGGCCCTTATGCCGAACCATCCAGCATTCGCGATGATGTGATACAGGACATCCTGGGCCAGGAAGGGGTGATGGAAGCAGGCAACGTGGCGTATCTGACGATGCAGATCAAGCAAGGCGGCAAAGATGTGCGCGTCATGCTGGTGGGCATCGAGCCGGGCAAGCCGGGCGAACCGGCTTATCTGGTGGCTGGCCGCCCGATCACGCGCACTCATTACGAAGCGCTGGCCGACATCAAGGCCGGGCTGGCTCTGGGCGAGCGCATCCAGATTCGCCGCCACCTGTACACCGTCGTCGGACTGACGCAGCGCATGGTCTCGTCAAGCGGCGATCCGATGGTGTTCGTTCCGATCAAGGACGCGCAGGAGGTGCAATTCCTGAAAGACAACGATGCGCTGCTGAATGAACGTGCGCGGACGACGGCAAACCCGGTATTCAACCGCCCCGGCGTGCCTGGATTACTGGATGCCGTTCTGGCGAGCCAGACAACGAGCCGCATGGTCAACGCAGTGCTGGTGCGCATCAAACCCGGTAAAGACGATCAGGAAATCGCCAGGCAGATCCGGCGCTGGCAACATTTGCAGACATATACCAAAGACCAGATGGAAGAAATCCTGGTCGCCAAACTGATTGCGATGTCGGCCAAGCAGATTTTCATGTTCCTGGTGATTCTTTCCATCGTCAGCGCGGCTATCGTGGCATTTATTATTTTCACGATGACCATGAACAAGATTCGCGAGATCGCCGTGCTCAAGCTGGTAGGTGCAGGCAATAAAACAATCAGCGGAATGATATTGCAGCAGGCGCTCGGACTGGGGCTGATCGGCTTTGTGGTCGGCAAGACAGCGGCGACCCTGTGGGGGCCGCTGTTCCCCAGATATGTTTTGCTCATCCCGGAAGACGCGATCCGCGGATTTATTCTGGTGATGCTGATCTGCTCCTTGGCGAGCATTTTCGCGATACGCGCAGCCCTGCGGATCGATCCAGCCACCGCGATTGGAGGATGATTATGGGCGAACCGGCAATTCATATCGAGAACCTGAAAAAACGCTACGGTGAGGGCGATACCGCCGTCGATGCGCTGAAAGGCGTGGACATGACGATCTGGCCGGGAGAAGTGGTCGGCCTGGTCGGGCCGAGCGGATCGGGCAAAACCACGTTGCTGAAATGCCTGGGCGCCGTCATCGAACCGACTGCTGGAAAGATGCAACTCGCCGGGCAGACGATTTACGATGAGGAATGGAAAATCGATGACCTGCGCACGTTGAGGCGCGACCGTATCGGTTTTGTTTTTCAGGCGCCCTATCTGATCCCGTTCCTGGATGTGACCGACAACATCGCCCTGCTGCCGATGCTGGCTGGGATGCCGGACGGGCAAGCCCGGAACCGCGCGAAGGCATTGCTCGATGCGCTCGATGTCGGTCACCGCTCCAAGGCGCAGGTTGCGGAGCTCTCGGGCGGCGAACAGCAGCGCGTGTCGATTGCGCGCGCATTGGCCAATCACCCGCCAATCATCCTCGCTGACGAGCCGACCGCTCCGCTGGACAGCGAACGCGCATTGACCGTGGTGCGCATCCTGAACCAGATGGCGCAGCAATACCGGACCGCGATTATCGTCGTGACGCACGATGAAAAGATCATCCCGACCTTCAAACGCATTTACCATATCCGCGATGGCCGCACTTACGAGGAAGCAGGTGAAGGTCGTGAAGCTTGGCATTGAATAACTGGAGGGAAAGTCATGAGCCATGAAGTAATAAAACGCCGCATGCCAACCGAAGAAAGGCAAAGCGAGATCATCCGGGTCGCCGTGGAGCTGGCGGCTGAGAAAGGCGTGGATAGCGTCACCACCCAGGATATGGCAGAGGCCATGAATGTGACACAGGGTGCGATCTTCAAGCATTTCACAACCAAGGATGACATCTGGGTTGCGGTCATGCGCTGGATACGCGAGCAGCTGATGAAAGTGCTGGAAAAAGCCGCGGCGGAAGCTACCGACCCGGTCGATGCGATTGAACGCATGTTCTTTGCTCACGTCGCATTCATCAGCAAACACCCGGCAATTCCGAGATTGCTGTTCTCCGAGCTGCTGCACAAAAAGAACAGCAAGCTTCGCGACCTGATCCAGGAAATCATCTCAGGGTATGAAGCGAAAATCGCCGGATTGCTGGACGCCGCAAAGAAACAGTCTCTGGCACCATCCGATCTCGACAGTAAAAGTGCCGCCGTGCTTTACATCGGCATGATCCAGGGGCTGGTCATGCAGGCTTCAATTTTTGGCGGGAAACGCTCCCTTCAGCAGGAAGCAAAAAAAACCTTCCCGATTTTTTTACATGGCATCAGAAACCTCAGACGTTCCAACTGATTTGCTTACACACAAAAGGATTTACCATGGCTACCTCCAAACAACATCGCGGAATTCGGATCCGGGCAATTTCCCTGGTCGCTGTCGTATTCGGCCTATTGACCATCAAGGAAGGCGGCGCTGTTCTGTTCGGTGACGAAGCGGCGCGCATTGCGGCCGGCAACTATGTGCCGTTCGTGCTTTGGTTTAACTTTGTGTCTGGTTTTGCCTATGTCGTCGCCGGTATCGGGCTGTGGCTGCAGCAGCGCTGGTCGGCTTGGCTGGCCGCAGCCATCGCCACAGCGATCGTACTGACATTCACTGCTTTTGGCATGCATATCAACTCCGGCGGGGCCTACGAGCAGCGCACGGTGATCGCCATGATTATGCGAACTCTGGTCTGGGTAGTGATTGCGACCTTAGCTACCCAAGCATTGCGGCGCAAATGAAGATGATAGTTATCCTGCTTGGGCGACCACAAAGCTTTTCGTCTGGGATTCATATCGTATTTCTATGGGAAAGCGGCCATCTGACTGAGGAGTTGAATTTACTATGAAATTAATACCGTACGCTTTGCTACTTACGCTGATTTTGCCCGGCGTGGTTAACGCTGCCGACCTGCTGGAAACCTTCCGCGCCGCCCAGGCAAACGATCCGGTATTCGCCTCGGCACGGGCCACGCTGCAGGCCGGACAGGAAAAACTGCCGCAGGGCCGCTCCCTGTTGATGCCGTCGGTCAATCTCAGCGCCAACACCACCTATAACGATCAGACGTTGCAATACAACCCGGCCATGCCTCCGTTATTTACAGGCCGCGAAAGCCGTTACAACAGCCATGGTTACGGTGTCAGCCTGGTGCAGCCGCTGTTCCGCCAGCAGAACTGGATGGCTTACAACGAATCCGAATTGCAGGTCACCCAGGCCGAAGCCCAATTCAGGATTGCCGAGCAGGATTTGATGCTGCGTGTTGCGCAGGCCTATTTCGATGTGCTGATCGCCCAGGACAGCGTACAGCTGGTAGAAGCACAAAAAGCCGCCATCGCCGAACAGCTGGAACAGGCCAAGCGCAATTTCGAGGTCGGCAGCGCCACCATCACCGATACCCTTGAGGCGCAGGCACGCCATGACCTGACTGGCGCGCAGGAAATCGCCGCCAGGAACAATCTGGAAATCAAGCGCAGCGCCCTGCAGCAACTGATCAATGCCGTGCCCAAAGACCTCAAGCCGCTCGGCAAGGACTTCAGGCTGGAAGCCCCGCAACCCGCCGATATGGAAAAATGGGTGGACAATGCGCAAGCGAACAGTTTGCAACTGGCCATCGCGCAAGCGGGCGC
>JACREA010000047.1 GCA_016218465.1 Nitrosomonadales bacterium
CAGCGACTGAATCTCAATCCCGATTTCCCCATCATTACGGTCGGCGGTACTAACGGCAAGGGCTCGGTGTGCGCGATGCTGGAAAGCATGCTGCACGCCGCCGGCTACCGCGTTGGCTGCTATACATCACCGCATCTGCTGGATTACAACGAACGCGTGCGTATTGCCAAGCGACAGGCGAGCGATGCGGAGCTGTGTGTATCGTTTGAGAAAATCGAACAGGCGCGCGGCGACGCCCCGCTGACTTATTTCGAGTTCGGTACGCTGGCCGCAATGCAGTTGTTCATCGAGAACAAGGTGGAGGTCGCGATCCTCGAAGTGGGTCTGGGCGGTAGGCTGGACGCGGTGAATATGTTTGATGGCGACTGCGCGGTGGTGGTCAGCGTGGACATTGACCATACCGATTATCTGGGTGAGACGCGCGATCAGATTGCGTTTGAGAAGGCGGGGATTTTTCGTAAGGGAAAAGTTTCGGTTTTCGGCGACCGGGATATGCCCGCAATCATTGCAAGTGAGGCGCATCGCATCGGTGCTTCGTTGTGGTCTTTGGGCGACCAATTTGGCTACAAGGCAAGTGCTCAGCAGTGGGATTTTATCGGGGTAAATGGGGCGCGTAATGCATTGCCTTACCCCGCTTTGCGCGGCGCATATCAACTTAACAACGCAAGTGCCTCGCTGGCAGTACTGGATGCGCTCAAGGAAAAATTGCCGGTGAGCATGGGTGCGGTAAGGCGCGGGCTGGTCGAGGTGCAACTTGCCGGGCGTTTCCATGTCATACCGGGACGGCCGCAGTTGATCCTGGACGTGGCGCATAATCCGCACGCGGCACGCTCGCTGGCGCAGAATCTCGCCATCTTGCCGCCTTGCCATCACACTTTCGCGGTGTTTGCAATGCTCAGGGACAAGGACATGGCGGGGGTGGCGGCGGTGCTCGACCCGAATATCGACACCTGGCTGGTGGCGGGCATAGACGAGCCGCGTGGCGCAACTACCGATGCACTGGCGCAAGTGTTGCGGCAGAACGGGGTGCGCGGCAGGGTTCAAACCTTTAATAATATTACCGAGGCGGTGAGTTATGCCTATAACGCAGCAGGCGAAAATGATAGAATTATTGTATTCGGATCGTTCTACACCGTGGCAGAAGTGATGTATGCGCGAGGACTGTCCGTCACCTAGCGGAAAATCGAGCAAGCGAGATTAAAGAATGGCAAAACAGATAACAGAGGATGAGCTGAATCTCAGGCGCAAAGCACGCAGACGACTGGTCGGTGCAATTGCCCTCACTCTGGCGGTGGTAGTAATATTGCCGATGGTTCTCGACACCGAGCCAAAACCTGCCGGGCAAGACATTGATCTGCGTATTCCTGCCCCCGACAAAGTCGGCGAGTTTGTACCGGGAGTGGCGGCTTCAGAAGTGGCGGGTGTATCCCCATTTGCAGCTTCTGCAGTCGAAACTGCTCCAGCTTTGTCTGCCGTTCCTGCCACGGAGAATACCGGCACTTCAAATCAGGTTGCCGCACCAGGCAAGCAACCAGTCGCTGCATCCAATCAAAAAATGGAAGTTCATGGCAATGTGAAACCTGCTGTAAACAAAACACCGGAATCCCATACACCTGTATCCGGGGGCGCGAATAAGCCGGCAAGTGCTGATAGTTTCGTTGTGCAGGTTGGCGCATATTCAAATGCCGACACTGCCAGGCAGGAGCTGGATAAGCTGAAAAAATGGGGCTTTAAAGCATTTACCGAAAAGGCGGGCGACAAGGTGCGCGTGCGCGTAGGACCTTATGCGGAGCGTGAAAAGGCAGAAAAAATACGCCTGCAGTTGGAGAAACACGGGCTGAATCCGGTAGTTATGAGTGTTAGATGACAGAATTCGATTTTGCTGTAATGGCAATATTGCTGGTTTCGTTATCGCTGGGTTTGTGGCGCGGCTTTATTCATGAGGTGTTGTCGTTGTTGGGCTGGCCGATCGCTTTATTTCTGAGCAATATGTATTCGAACAGTATCGCGCACCTAATACCATTGGCGCAGGAGGTGTTGCGGTTAACGGTGGTTTATGCGCTGGTATTTGTCATCGTGCTGGTTGTGTGGGGCGTGCTGGTCATGTTGCTTACCAAACTGCTGAAGGTGATAGGTTCCGGCTGGCCGGACAGGGTTTTGGGCGGGTTGTTCGGGGTGTTGCGCGGCGGGTTGGTGGTAATCGTTTTGGTGTGGCTGGCAGGGATGACGGCTATTCCCGAGAAACTTTTCTGGCGTGACGCGCAGATGAGCAAAGCTGCGGAGGATGTCGCTTTGCTGACTAAAACGTGGTTGCCGGACAACATTGCACAGCGCGTACATTATAGAATTCGCAGTTAATTGTTGGGATAAAAATTCATGTGTGGCATTCTCGGAGTGGTCTCGCAATTACCAGCCAATCATCTGTTGTATGACGGCTTGCAAGTTTTGCAGCACCGCGGCCAGGATGCCGCCGGTATCGCCACGCTGGATGGGCATACCTTTCACCTGCACAAGGACAATGGACTGGTGCGCGATGTATTTCGTACCCGCAACATGCGCGCGCTGCTGGGTAATGCGGGAATCGCGCATGTGCGTTATCCCACGGCCGGTTCTTCGGTTGATCACAATGAGGCGCAACCGTTCTATGTGAATTCGCCTTTCGGCATCATGCTCGGCCATAACGGCAATCTGACCAATACCGAAGAATTAAAGAAGCAATTGTTCGTGGATGACTTGCGTCATGTCAATACCAGTTCCGATTCCGAAGTATTGCTGAATGTGCTGGCGCACGAGTTGCAGACCAGATCCAGTGGGTTGCGCCTGGATATGCAGACTATATTTGCTGCGGTGTCCGCTGTGCATCTGCGTTGCCGCGGTGCATATGCCGTGGTAGCGATGATTGCGGGCTACGGTTTGCTGGCGTTCCGTGACAGTCACGGCATTCGTCCGCTGGTGGTGGGGGTTAACGAAACCGCTCTGGGACCGGAATACCTGGTTGCTTCGGAGAGTGTGGCGCTGGATACACTGGGATTCAAATTTTTGCGCGATGTTGCACCCGGTGAGGCGGTGTTCATTGATTTTGGCGGCAATTTTCACAGCCAGCAATGCAGCGATATGCCCAGCCTGAATCCGTGTATCTTCGAGTATGTCTATCTGGCTCGCCCCGATTCGGTAATAGATGGCATCTCGGTGTACGAAACGCGCCTGTACATGGGCGAATACCTTGCCGATAAGCTCAAGCGTAACTGGAGTGAGGTGGATATCGACGTGGTCATTCCGATTCCTGATTCCAGCCGCCCCAGCGCGCTGCAACTGGCAAATCGTCTTAATATTCCGTTTCGCGAGGGTTTTGTGAAGAACCGCTACATCGGACGCACTTTCATCATGCCCGGGCAGGCGATGCGCAAAAAATCGGTACGCCAAAAGCTGAATGCCATCGGCATGGAATTCAAGGGCAAGAATGTGTTGCTTGTGGATGACTCCATCGTGCGTGGCACAACCAGCCGCGAGATCGTGCAAATGGCGCGCGATGCCGGTGCGCTGAAAGTGTACTTTGCCTCCGCCGCACCGCCGGTGCGTTTTCCGAACGTGTATGGCATCGATATGCCGAGCCGTAGCGAGCTGATTGCAACAGGACGCAGCGATGAGGAAATCTGCCGCGAGATCGGTGCGGACCGGCTGATCTATCAGGATCTGGATGACCTCAAAGCAGCGGTGCGCAAGAATAATCCTGCTATTACTGCTTTTGATGCGTCTTGCTTTGATGGCAACTACATCACTGGCGATATCACGCCTCACTATCTGAATATGATAGAAGCGCTGCGCGGCGGTGGAAATGCCGATAAGTTATTGGACGACGACCAGATGGAGCTGGATCTGACGATAAATGCGACTTCGATGTGAGGTTCAGACGACTGAGGACAGAGGACGGAAGACAGAAAAAGCATGGTGAGTGCCATGTCAGATATGAGGATCAAGATGAGCGAAACAAAATATCAGCCGGAAACCCTGGCGGTGCGTGCAGGCGCGGTACGCAGCCAGTTCGGCGAGAACAGCGAGGCGCTGTTCCTGACTTCGAGCTTCACGTTCGAGAGTGCCGCGCAGGCCGCCGCGCGCTTCATCGGCGAAGAGCCGGGCAACATCTATTCGCGCTTCACCAACCCGACCGTGACGATGTTCGAGGAGCGCCTCGCCGCGCTGGAAGGCGCGGAGCAATGCGTTGCCACGGCCTCGGGCATGTCGGCGATCCTCGCGTGTGTGATGGGGCTGCTCAAGAGCGGCGACCACATCGTTGCCTCGCGCAGCATCTTCGGCGCGACGATCAACCTGTTCAACAACGTCATCAGGAAGTTCGGCGTGGAGACAACTTACGTTTCCGCGACCGACGTGCCCGAATGGCAGGCGGCAGTGCGTACCAATACCAGGTTATTCTTCCTGGAAACGCCGTCCAATCCGCTCACCGAGATTTCCGACATCGCCGCGATTGCCGCTGTGGCGAAGGGGTGCGGCGCGCTGCTGGCGGTGGATAACTGCTTCTGTACGCCGATCCTGCAACGCCCGCTGGAACTGGGCGCGGACATCGTGATCCAGTCCGCGACCAAATACATTGACGGACAAGGGCGCGTGC
>JACREA010000046.1 GCA_016218465.1 Nitrosomonadales bacterium
AATCCAGCTGCAAAGAAACTAGCTGCGTAGAAAAACGCAGCAAAGAATTCAGCTGCCTACAAGAAAGCTGCAAATAAAAAAGTAGCGGCGAAGAAACCGGCAGCAAAGAAAGCCGCTGCCAAGAAGCCAGCTGCAAAGAAAAAAGTAGCGGCGAAGAAACCGGCAGCAAAGAAAGTGGTAGCAAAACCGGCAGCTCCAGCGGTAGCCAGGCCAGCAGCACCAGCCCCTTCCGCTCCAGCACCTGTGCGTCCGGCTGCAACATGGCCTTTTCCTACACCGGGAATCGGCAAGCCGAATTAATCGGGGGCACCGCTGTGGTGGCAGCCCCTGATGTTTCGGCAGTAAGGGGCTTTCCGCAGTAGAACCGGTTTTTTGGGCGCACAAATTTGTGCGTGCGCCTTTTTGTTTCGCCAATACGAAGTTGGTGCGCTGTTTTCCCCACATCGCAAGCATTGATGGTTTGCGATAGGTTTTGTGTTCGCTATGTTTTGTGAATACGCAGCTATGCAAAGCAATTAATTTTGCATTCACCATGTTTGCTGATGGCATTGCGAAATGTCACAGGCTTGCCGGATAAATACCAAACGCGAATTCATATCCCCCTTGAATTGCCAGCTATATTCGAATACTTCGAGCAATATGCAGCTGCCGATTACTTCACAGCGTTAGCTGGCAGTGCTGCATTGACTTGATTTATGATGCTGCGTCCCAATGCTTGGAGTGCTGATTTCCAGATTAAGTGATGAGCTTTTATTGCGCCGAACTGCCCTATCAATCTGATGCTGCGCGATTCTATGCCGCGATTGCTGATCTTCCTTGGGTAATTTGGCTGGATAGTTGTGGGATGTCGCGCTACGATATTCTTTCCGCTGCTCCGCAGCACACCATTTTGTTGGATGAAGCATCTACGAGTGGCGATCCATTTGCATTAGTGCGTTGTGCATTGGGCGAACAAATTGCACCAATTGCGGATGTGCCTTTTGCCGGTGGTGCATTGGGTTATTGGAGCTATGACTTGGCGCGGAGGATGTATGCGCTGCCAAATATTGCCCAGGCTGGTGGGCTTCTACCAGACATGGCAATTGGCATTTACGATTGGGCAGTTGTGCTGGATCATTATCAGCAAACTGCGCGTTTGGTGTCACATCAGCGCTTTGCTGAAACAGCGGAGCTGCTGTCGCAGGTATTGGAGCGCCTGCAAAGCAATTTGCAGCTTCCTCACGACACTTTCAGCGTGCAGGGAAATATTTCAACCAACTTCACGACTGGAAGCTATGCCGCAGCATTCGAGGTAGTTCAGGATTACTTGAAGTCTGGCGATTGCTATCAGGTCAATCTTGCACAACGTTTCAGCGCAGCCGCCACAGGGGATGCGTTTGGCGCGTATCTCACGCTTCGCAGCCTGAGTCCCGCACCGTATTCCGCATTCCTCAACTTGCCGCAAGCCCAGATTCTATGCGCTTCGCCGGAACGCTTCCTGCGCGTGCAGAACAAAAATGTGGAAACCAAACCGATCAAAGGCACGCGCCCGCGAAGTAGCGATGCGCATCAGGACAACCGGCTTGCCGAAGAGCTTCATAGTCACCCAAAAGACCGCGCAGAGAATCTGATGATCGTGGATTTGCTGCGAAGCGATCTCGGCAAAAGCTGCGCACCGGGATCGTTACACGTGGACAAGCTGTTCGAAGTAGAAAGTTTCGCCAGCGTACATCATCTGGTCAGCACGGTAGAGGGTACGCTGGAGGAAGGACGCGATGCGTTGGATGTGCTGCGTGACTGTTTTCCCGGTGGCTCTGTCACCGGAGCGCCCAAGTTGCGCGCTATGCAAATTATCGAACAGCTGGAGCCGCACCGGCGCGGAATTTACTGTGGCGCGATAGGATATATCGGCTTCGACGGCAACATGGACACCAACATTGCCATTCGCACGATGGTTTACTCTGACAATGAGATGCACTGCTGGGCCGGAGGTGGCATCGTGGCGGATTCCGATGTTGCGGCGGAGTATCAGGAGACGCTGGACAAGGCGACCGGAATGCTCAAGATGTTGCAGCAATATGGCGGTGAATGACGGATTGCTTCTTCGAGTACGCATCGGGCCAAGGGGACGGCTCGAACTGATGCCCTCCGTCAGAATTGCTCATTACAGTTTCCGTTGCCCATACTCGCAAGGCAGAAACTTTCCATCTGTACGCCTTCTGGGTTCATGGATAATTCCTCCAAGGGACGCTAAAAACGTCTACGTGCAACACATCGTTGATATGCTTCAAAGGCGCAATCTCCAATGCATACAGGGCAGCTAAAAATAATGGTATGTTATAATTCGCTTATAAAAAATTTTAGTAGAAAAAATGTCTGGATTTTACAAAACCAGTGAGCAAGAGAAAGCCAGCAATATTCAAGTTACATTGACGGCCAGTAGTACACGTGGCGGTTATACATGCTCGGCTGTATTGGCAGAACGCAAATACGTAGCCGCCTTTCCCGATAACATGCATAAAATGCTTCTTAAAGTCGATCAGTCAATGTCTGAGATTCTGTCCGTGTTTGTGCGTCTAGGAACTGGAAATCATGCCGTGTTTGTAAAGCTCAATCAGGGAAAGTGTTAGCGAGCAGACAGTACTATGAGGGAATTTGATATACATCAGAACAAGACCGTTGCGCTTAAGTACCTTGTGCCGGGCGAAATCGATACTTATTTGACGCTGTTCGGTGATCGGGTTGCGTGCGTAGTTGGCTTTGGAAGCGGTCGTTGCATGACCTTGAAATCGGGCTTTCCTGTGCTTTGGGTTGATACCCCGGTATCGGGTGGCGATGCTGTTTATGAAGTGTGGATCAGTGATAAACCCGTAAATCGATATCGTGATGAGTTAATTGCCGGTGCGGGTAACGAAGATATCTTTTTTGGATGTATATCCGTACAGTTCGATTCCGCAATAGATTTGAGCGAAACAACGCAATTCATTTATTCTGGAATATTTGATTTTCTTCAACGTAGTATTTATCCGAACTTGCTAAGGGTTTGGAACTACTTCCCTGATATTAATGCCATCGAAGCAGGAATTGAGCGTTATTGCAGCTTTAGTGTGGGTCGACATGAGGCGTTTGTTCGCTATAACAGAAGAGTTGATGACTCTCCATCTGCCTGTGCGGTAGGCAGCCATGGTGGACCTCTGGTAATTTACTTTCTGGCGTCGCGTTTTCCAGGTGTGCAAATCGAAAATCCGCGACAGACCAGCGCATACAATTACCCGAAGCAATATGGGCCGCGTAGCCCGACTTTTTCAAGAGCCACGCTGGCTTTTCAGGGCGGCTCGCAAACACTTTTTATTTCAGGTACGGCCAGTATTCTGGGGCATGCTACAGTTCATCCAAGCTCGGCGAGCCTGCAGACGCGTGAGACTCTGGCCAACATTCGTGCTGTGATCGATCAGGCTATCCGGGAAGGTTTTAAGTTCGCGGGTTTCGAAAGTGGAATGGCCCTCAAGGTTTATGTGCGCCACACAGAACATCTGAGCGTTGTGCAAGACATCATCCGCGAAGAATGGGGTGTTATTCAGGAACTGGTTGTTTTGCAGACCGACATTTGTCGCACGGATTTGCTGTTGGAGATCGAGGCGGTTTGCTGGGGCTGAGCTGGCTGGAACATCGCATGATGCCGGTAACCTTTATGAGATTTCTTTACTATTTTTTAGGCGCGATTGTGGTTACGCTGCCGCTTGTAGGGCCAGCATCTGCAGATCAGGTTCCACTTTGGGAGGTGGGTGCTGGTGTGGCGGCCATCGACTTCCCGCACTATCGAGGCTCTGATGAGCGGAAAAGTTATGTTCTCCCTATGCCTTATGTAATTTATCGCGGCGACTTTCTCAAGATTGACCGTCAGCGGGTGAGAGGACAGCTTTTTCATAGTGATAGAGTCGAGCTGGACGTCAGTGTGAATGGTTCGGTGCCAGTCAGGAATAACGGGGCGCGTCTTGGCATGCCCAATCTTGATCCAACGTTTGAAATTGGCCCATCGATGAATATCATGCTTTATCAAACAGAATCCAATCAGGCGCAAGTGGAATTGCGCTTGCCTGTACGAGCCGTCATTGGCAGCGATTTTTCATATTTGCGGAGTGTCGGCTGGATATTTCAGCCGCTGTTGAATTTGGATGTGAAGAATGCGTTTGATCAAACGGGGTGGAACTTGGGTACGGCAATCGGGCCGATCTTTACCGATCGTCGCTATAACCAGTATTTCTATGGTATTGATGCCAGATATTCTCTTGCAGATCGTCCTGCTTATTCTGCACACGGCGGTTACGCGGGAACACAATTTGTCATTGCCATGACAAAACGATCACCATCGTATTGGACGAGCGGGTTTATGAAACTTGATAACCTTCGCGGCGCAGCATTTGAGCAGAGCCCACTGGTAAAGACCAAACAGTATGCTACCGTAGGCTTTGCCATCACCTGGATATTTGCGGAATCCTCGACTAAAGTGGAAGAGGAAAAGTAAATGAAAAGTAAATGATTGCATGCTTGAAGTTTGATTGGGATACTAATGATTAACACAGCTACACGCAGCTGGGGCAGGCTGGCAACCGTGTTGCGATCCCTCTATGAATATGTCGTGCTGTACGGTTCACTCGCTCTTTTTGGCGCGGCAGGCTTGACGTATACCATCGTCGGTGCAGTGTTGTACCCGTTGTTGCCGCGTCGTTCAGGTGCCCGTTTGGGGCGGCTCATCATGACCGGTATATTCCGGCCATACATCGTCATCATCAAAGCAAGTGGCTTGGTGCAGTGCGATCTCTCCGCCCTGGATGCGCTCGCCGGCGGTGAAGCTGTCATCGTCGCGCCCAATCATCCCAGCCTTATAGACGTGGTTTTGATCGGTTCGCGCCTGACTAATATCGTCTGCATCATGAAGGCGAACATACAAGACAACATATTATTCGGCGGCGGCGCGCGACTGGCGGGTTACATCCGCAATGATTCCACCGGCAACATGGTGCGTACCTCGGTTGCGGAATTAAAAGATGGCAGTCAGTTGTTGATTTTTCCTGAAGGCACACGCACGACGAGACATCCGGTTAATAAATTTAAAAGCGCCTTTGCGCTGATCGCGCGCAGGTCGGGTGTGCCGGTGCAATCGGTATTCATCGAATCCAACACACAGTTCCTCGGCAAAGGCTGGCCGCTGCTGAAAAAACCGCAATTTCCGCTGATTTATAAAGTGACGCTGGGAAAAAGATTCGAAGTAACCGGCGATACAAAAGCTTTTGTCGACGATTTGGAAAAATATTATCGAGAACATTTTGCAGAGAAAAATTGTAATTAGCTCTCGTCAAAATACCAGCAGACTGGAACATCATGCTTTCCTCAACACACCTCATACTTATTCCGTCCTATAACTCCGGCACAAAAGTCATTGAGACCGTGCGCAATGCACTGGCCGTTTGGCAGCCCGTATGGGTCGTGATCGATGGCAGTACCGATGGAACTGCAGAGGCACTGCAAACCATCGCAATAGACCACGCGGCACTGAAAGTATTTACCCTGCAACGCAATCAGGGCAAGGGAGCAGCAGTGATGCACGGTTTGCGTGAAGCGGCAGCAGCGGGATACACACACGCGCTTACTATGGATGCAGACGGGCAGCATCCGGCCGGAAAAATTCCGGAGTTCATGGCGATGTCGATCGCCAACCCGGATGCCGTTGTGCTGGGCAAACCGGTGTTCGACGCCAGCGCACCTGCAATACGTGTGGGCGGGCGAAAGATTTCCAATTGGTGGGCCAATCTGGAAACACTGGGTGCAGGGATTGGAGATTCGTTATTTGGTTTTCGTGTTTATCCGATTAAACCGCTGTACCGGATTATGCATAGCATCCGATGGATGCGTCGTTTTGATTTCGATCCAGAGGCGGCAGTGCGCTTGTGCTGGTATGGCGTGCGCCCTATCAATCTGCCGGCGCCTGTTCGCTATTTCGGTCCGGAGGAAGGCGGGGTGTCGCACTTCAACTATTTGCGCGATAACACCCTTTTGACCTGGATGCATATGCGTCTTGTATCCGGTTTTCTATTGCGTCTGCCGGTGCTGCTTTGGCGGCGTTCGAGAAAACCTGCCAAGTAACAACTTGCTTTAATCAGCCATGCAGAAACTTGTACGGCGAAAATTTATAGATAATCCTTTTGAAATTTTAAGAGTATTTCTAGAATTCGATCGAAGGCCTGAGCAAGAGCGTTAACGAACTCCTGGTGCGGTTCCGCAGTGCGCCAATGTATTCATCAGGACTTTCCCAAACGAAACCGGCATCCAGAGTGGCGCTGTAACTCTTACCGTCTACTGGATATTTCTTGCCGATAATTAATTCTTCGCGCACAACCTGACCGCCGTGCTGCGAGAATTGCACCTTCAGGTCGAGAGCGCTGTTCTTGAGCCAGTGAAGAAACGGGGCGCGGTGATCCAGATTGCTTCGGTGGATACTGAAGTAGAACACGTCCGTGATATCCGGGTTTGAGTTGAATTTGCCGCCGAAACGGAAGCTCCAACTCATTTTCTCATCCGGGTAATCGAGCTTGCCCTTGATCTTCCATTCCAGTTCATACCAGTTGTCGTCTATAAGCACATTGTTTTTGATGTGCTTGATTCCGCCGCTGACGAGATAGCCTGTATACCCCATGTTACTGCCTGTGCGTGTTTCTCCTGGGCGCACCAGTTTCGCAATGTTGCCGAAAAACATCGATACGGCCCATGGCTCCTGGAACCCTGCGGTGATGGAATCGAAAATATTGATGCCGCCACCGCCGATTTGTCCCTGGCTGTAAAAGCCTGGCGTGTGCTTTTTGAGATAGGTGCCCAGAACAGGCATCGGATAGATGCTTGCTTCCAGTGTCATGTAGCGCGGGATGGCTGAGTCTTTGATCAGGTTGCGGTAGATCACCGATTCACTGTCCGAAGTGATCGTCGGGATCGGTTTGCTTGTAAGGGGGATGTTAATGCCTACGTCGGTGTAATAAGGATCCCACTCCCACAATACTTCTGCTCCGCTATTTTCATCGCTGGCAGGAGAAGCGGGCGTGGTTAGCGGCGATGGTTCGGCGGCGTTGGCGGATGTTGAAACAGCCATTTGAGCGGGGGATGCCTCTCCGTTCACATCGTGGCTTGTCGTATCTGCTTTCGCAGCATTAGTAAAGAAAAGCAAAAACGATATAAAAAAAATTGGGCGCAAAATTATCTTCATTACGCTCTCTTGGAATCTGCTGAAGCAATAAAGTTGTGAACCAAATCCTGCATGTCAAATTTCTGGAAGTAAGCCTGAAATTACTGAGTTTTTCTCAGGCCATTGCACCGTTGATTGAAATGATTTGCCCGGAAATATAAGCGGCGCGGTCGGAAGCGAGAAAAGAGATGAGATCGGCTACTTCTTCGGGGCGTCCGGCGCGTTTCATTGGCACACTGGTGTTGATGGTTTCCTTGGGAAAGCTGGATTCGGTCATGGGTGAAACAATAATCCCCGGCGCGACTGCATTGACCGTGATGCCTCGGCTGGCGAGCTCCAGCGCAAGAGATTTGGTTGCACCATGCAGACCGGCTTTGGCTGCCGCATAGTTCACTTGCCCTCGATTGCCCATCACCGCTGCCAATGAAGACAGGTTAATGATACGTCCCCAGCGCTTGCTTATCATGGGCATGAGCAGCGGTTGGGTGACATTGAAGAAACCATTCAACGACACGTCAATTACCCTTGTCCATTGTTCAGGACGCATCCCGGGCATTACTGCATCATCATGAATGCCTGCGTTATTTACCACGATCTGAATCGCTCCATCATTCAGCAGTTGTTCGAGTGCAGCTTTGGTTGTTTGCGCGTTGGTGATGTCAAAAGAAATAGCCTTGGAGATTCCGCCGTTGGCAGTTATTTCAGAAGCGACCTGCTGGGCATGCTCAAGGTTGCTGTTGGCATGCACGATCACCTGATAGCCATCTGCAGCCAGTTGGCGGCACACCGCTGCCCCGATAGCGCCACTGCCGCCAGTAACCAGCGCCCGCTTCATGCCGTGGCCCTGTCAGCGTCCAGCACCACCGTGGCGCGGCCTCGCAGCAATTCCACCTCGCCGGCATGCAGCGTGAAGTTGTAGCACACACTGCTTTGCTCGGACATCAGTTGCTCAGCATCAATCAGCATGTCTTCGTTGTAATCGCTCAGGTATTCAACCCTGGCAACTACGTCGCGTACGCTCACCAGCAGTCCGGCGCGTGGACGCCGGCCGACCGCACCGGTGAGACCGCCATGCACTGCCATGGCCTGTGCGGCAAATTCTATCCCGCACAAAGCGCGCACCTTGCCGTCGCGCGCCATGGGATTGCTGGTGTCAAAGTGGCTTTGCGCAATGCAAGTGATGTGAGTTGCATCCCACTGAATTACACCTGTCAGCAGGCACATGTCGCCTGCATGAGGGATCAGCGCCCGAATTTGGGTTTGGTCGATCAGCATGGCTGAACCATAATATTTACCTGGTTGCCAGCAACGTAGTTAATACAGACTTGCTTTTGGGTACGGGCAGCAAGAGCAACCAACAGCGGCAGTCCGCGCGCGGCTGGAGTGCCGAGTCGCATGGATTCCAGCTGCGGATTTGCAATTGGTGTGCTGGCGCCATTATTGCGGCTGATGCTGATCTCCAGCCCGGCCAGACTGCGGTTCGTTTTGTTGCCACTTAGCACCAAACCAATGCCAAAACCGGCGCTAATTGGTCGAGCATCATGCACGGGATGTGTGTAGGGAGTATCGTAGGACATCAGTACCACAGCATCTTTATCTGTATAAGCTTGTGCTCCGGCTTCAATGAGTCCGGCTACAAAGCTATCATCGTAACAGGCCAGGCTGATGGAAGGCTCCATGGATTTTGTCGCAATAGACCAGTAGCCGGAAGGCGCATTGTGTACCGAGTTATGGAAGCGAGTCGGAGATATTTCACGGCCCTCGGCAGCGAGCGCTTCGAAAATTGCCTGCATGTTTTCGCCTTCTCCTGCAGAAGAGGCAAAAACGGAAGGCAGTTCAGAAGCATTGCGCTGAGCGTGGGCAACTGCTTCACAACCCACAGCCAGCGCGATTTTGACTGCGGGCCCGGTGCGGCGGCGCTCGGCTGACGGCAGAAAATCGTTTGGCGGAATAACAAGGGCCGCATCGATGTAAGCAGCGGTTCCAGCCAGAATAGCCTGGCTAGCCTGCCAACCGCAAAGTCCGGGGCCGAGAACTCCCACTCCTTCAACAAAAATCTTCATCGGTTGCCCCTTCCAATCACCAGACTGCAATTGCTGCCGCCAAACCCAAGTGAATTGGATAGCACGCGGTTCACCGTTTGCTGCCTGTTTTGAGTCAGGTAATTACTTTTTAGCGCGGGGTCCAGAGTCTTGGTATTCAAGCCGCCGGGCATGAATCCGTGCTGGATACATAACGCAGAAATTATGGCTTCGGTTACACCTGCAGCACCCAGCAGGTGACCGGTCGCACCTTTGGTTGAGCTGCATGGTGTATTGTGGCCAAAAACACTGAATACAGCCTGATCTTCTGCTGCATCGTTTGATTTCGTGCCAGTGCCATGCAGATTGACGTAATCGATGTCGCCGGCTGACAACCCTGCTGCTTGCAGTGCAGCCTGAATTGCTTTTTGTGCTCCCAAGCCCTCAGGGTGAGGCGTGGACATGTGATAGGCATCGCTGCTTTCGCCAACGCCGAGCAGCATGACTGAGTCCGGGCTGGAATGGGCAGTGACTTTCTCCAGCAATACAAAGCCCGCAGCCTCGCCGATAGAGATGCCGTTGCGATCGGCGTCAAACGGGCAGCAGGGGCGATTGGATACCAGACCTAAAGAGTTGAAGCCGTATAACGTTGTTAAGCACAGCGAATCAACGCCACCGACAATCGCAGCATCGCACAGCCCGGCTTTTATCATGCGCGAAGCGCTGCCGAACACTTTTGCAGATGAAGAGCATGCAGTTGATACGACCATGGATGGTCCTGCAAGATCAAGAACATGCTGCACGAAGTCAGCAACCGAATAGCAGCTATGCGAGCCAAAATAATTCAAGCTTGCAGGCAGGGCGCCGGTTACCGGGTCGCGTTGCCGGTAGGCAAGCTCGGTTTCGAGGATGCCGGAGGTGCTGGTGCCCAAAAACAAACCAATGCGTTCACGCCCATAACGCTCACGAGCGGATTCAATCGCTTTCGCGAAATTGTCCTGTTCAAGACCAAGCTGTGCAAGGCGGTTGTTGCGGCAATCGTATGCGGCGAGGTCGGGACGCACAGGGCGATCTTCGAGGCCGTTGATACGGCCGATATAAGTATCCAGTTCGACATCAATAAAATCACAGTGAGACAGACCGGATTTTCCGGCAAGCAAAGCGTTAAGCGTAGCATTGGTTCCTGCGCCCAAAGGTGTAACAAGGGTGAATGCTTTAAATTGGAGGGGATGCAAAAGAAGCTTTCTAAAAATATTTGGGACTTAACGTAACAAATTTTATCAGAAAAACACTATTTGATGGACCGGAATACTGCGCCAAGGCAAGCAACATGGTGAAATGAACGCGCTGAAAAATGGCGCTTTCAAATTTTCGCAGTATTAAAAAAGAAATGGTAGCTGCAATCTTTACTGAAGGAGATATTTGCAGTGCGAAACAATTTAAGCGGATTCTTGATTCTGTGTTTAAGCAATTCATGTAGATGATATCGCTCTTGATTCCTTTGGTCAGGCACCAATACTCGGATTAATATAAAATGATGGTCATAAACTTATCAAAGTTAAATAAATAGAAAGTTCGCGCATGAACCCCCTTGGTAACCAGGATCAATTGCCGGTCAAAGCGCCGCATCTCCCACTGACAGAGTACTACCAGACAGAACAAGAACGTCAGGCATATTTGAAAAAAATATTTGATGATACTGCGCCTGACTATGACCGCATAGAAAGGTTGATGGCGTTTAATACCGGGTCTAGCTACCGGCGCCATGCGCTTGTTCGTGCAGGCCTGCAAGCAAACATGAAAGTTCTCGACGTTGGAGTGGGCACAGGCCTGGTTGCGGCGCAGGCCTGTATATTGACTGGCGATCCTTCTTGCGTGATTGGTGTGGATCCGAGCACAGGCATGATGGCGGCCAGCAATGTCCCCGAGGGTATGGTGTTGATGGAGGGGCGCGCCGAGGCGTTGCCTTTTCCCGATAATCATTTCGATTTTCTGAGTATGGGCTATGCACTGCGCCATATCAGCGATTTGAGTGTGGCATTTGCGGAATTTGAACGCGTCTTGAAACCGGGCGGACGATTGTGTATTCTGGAAATGACCAAGCCGCGAAGTAGTTTAGGCACATGGATCCTGAAAACATATATGCGCGGAGTAATACCGTTGCTGACCCGGATCGTTTCAAAGAAAAAGAATAGCGAAACCATCTGGCGCTATTTTTGGGACAGCATCGAAGCCTGCGTACCGCCCGAGAGGGTGATGGCGACACTGCGTTCCGCAGGACTGATGCAGGTTAACAGGCACGTGGAAATTGGCATATTTTCCGAATACCAGGCGGTCAAGGCTTAACCAAAAATTGCAAATTCGCCCGCCGTTTGAAATAACCATGCATGATAACAACAGGGGCAGGATCACTGGTCCTGCCCTTTGTATTTTTCGCACACCCTGGATTGGCTTTGCAAGCCCGGCTGGCCGCCCCGGCTTTTGGAACCAACCGGATAAGCATGAAATAATTTTTCAAAATGTTAGTAAAGGGTGGCGTGCATGAAGAAAATCCTCCTTATCAATCCTGCATACAAGGGAAGCCTGCATTCCAATATCAAGGTGCTGGCGATTCCGCCGATGAATCTTGCCATCATTGCCCGCTATACGCCCGCTCACTTTGACGTGCAAATTGTTGACGAGTCCATGGAAGATCTGGATTTTGACGCATCGGTGGATCTGGTCGGCATTACCTGCATGACTCCCCTGGCGCCGCGTGCCTATGAAATTGCCGACAATTTCCGCAAGCGTGGAGTCCCGGTGGTGATGGGCGGGATACACGTCTCGTACATGACGGATGAGGCATTGCGCTACGCCGATGCGGTCGTGGTCGGCGAGGGCGAAAACATCTGGCCGAAGCTGCTGGAAGATTTCGAGCGGGGGCAAATGCAGAAGGTCTACCGGGCGAGCGAGCCGCCCGACATCGAAGACTTGCTGGCGCCGCGCCGAGATTTGCTCAAAGGAAAGTATTTTGTGGAGACCGTGCAGACGGGGCGCGGCTGCCCGATCAACTGCAATTTCTGTTCGGTTACAGCGTTTAACGGGTCGCGTTACCGGGTGCGCAATATCGACAGCGTGATAGATGAAATTCACACCATCAAGTCCAAGCGCATTTTCATCGTGGACGACAACATCGTCGGGCAAGGGCCGAGATATATCAAGAGAGCCAAGGATTTCTTTGACCGGCTGCAGGACTGCAACAAAGAGTGGGGCGGGCAGACCTGTCTCTCCATCGTGGAGCATGACGACGTGCTGAAATCCGCGCAGCGCAGCGGCTGCAAGGGCTTTTTGATCGGTTTCGAATCGCTGGATACCGCCACCATTGATTCCATGCACAAGTCCGTCAACCTGCGGCCCAATACCCGCAATTTCGGCGATGCTATCAAGAAGATTCATGATCACGGCATCGCTATTGTAGGTTGTTTTATTTTCGGAACCGAGGGGCAGAACAAGGATGCGTTCCGGCGTACCATCGACTTCGTGCTGGAGAATGAAATTGACGCCGTGCAACTGTCCCTGGAGACGCCGTTGCCGGGCACCGCGTTTTACAAACAGATGGCCGAGGAAAACCGTCTGCTGTTGACCAACTACCCGAACGACTGGAAGCACTACACGATCTTTGAGCCGGTATTCAGGATGAATGGCATGTCGCCGCGCGAGGCTTACGAGGGGCTACTTGAGGCCTATGCGGAGGTGTCATCGCTTAAGTCGTCACTGGTACGCGGCCTGCGAACCTTCCGCAACACCCGCAGCCTGTTCAGTACCGGCATTTCCTTTTCATGGAATTATCAAGCCTACAAGACCATACGCAATACACCGACGCCGTTGGCGGAGATCGATTGATCCAGGTTGATTGCCTGCGACCCTGTATATGAACACTGAGCCGTGTTCTGAAGCAACTGGCTTGTTTTATAGTACGTTAAATGTCAGAGGACTGATTACAGGCGGTTGTGAGCGAAACGGATTTCAGGTTATGTGCCTGAAGATGTTTCAGCAAGAGCGGTAAAACTTCCAGAATTACCTGTGTGTTGTTGTTTGGCCGGTTCGGGCGGCCATCATGCAAAAGCAAAATGTCTCCAGCTGCAAGGTCACGCAGAAGTTTTTGCAATACCTGCCCCGAATGTCTGGCAAATGTGTCAAATCCGCGCCGTGTCCAAGTGGTACAGCACAATCCTGTTTGTTCAACTACCGGGGCAAGGAATGGGGGGCGAAATCCCATTGGCGCTCGAAAGAACTTTGGCGTGACACCGGTAATGGCGCCTATCGTTGCCTGAGCAGACTCGATTTCGCGCAGAATGCCACTTGGACCGAAAAAGGCGAATGCGTAGGGGTGGCTGTTGGTATGGTTTTCCAGGCTATGTCCGCGCATGATGATTTCACGGGCCAGATCCGGGTAAGCCGAGACTTTGTTGGCGATACAGAAAAAACTTGCCTTGGCGCCATATTGGTCGAGCAGGTCGAGTACCAAAGGGGTAATTTCAGGATCCGGGCCATCGTCAAAGGTGATCGTTATTTCTCGCCGATGTCTTGCACCGGCAGGCAGGTGTGTCATGTTTGGTCCGAGCAGCCGGCTTTTGGGCCACATGACTCCTGCAGAGAGGCACAAATAGTTTAGCAATATTGCGCCAAGTGCCCATTGCCAGAAGGCGGGATTCAGTATAGCCAGTAGTGCACTGCCAATATGCACCATCGCGCTTATTTTCAGCGCCGGAGTGGTGATCCAATGAAGGACAGAGGCTTTACTATTCCCATTGGGAGCGATAGCGGGTTTCAGGCAATTTTTCATTATGAGATTTTGCGCCCCATCAAAACTGCCGAGAACAACAGGCTCAGGAAGGCGCCGATGGCCACGGTTTCGCCAATCGCAGTGAGTACCGGTACACCGGAAAAGGACAGCATGCCGAAACCAATGATGGTTGCTATATTTGCAACCAGCAATGAAACCATGGTGCGTTTGCTGTCTGCTTCATGCATATCTGCATTGCTTTCACGATCAAAGAACAGCGAGTAGTTGGAGCCAACCGCAACCGCCAGCAACAAACCGACCAGGTGAAAGATCAGCAACTTCTGCCCGCTGGCCAGCACAATAGCGGTAGCAATGATGACTGCGGCCGCCAATGGCAGCAACACCGCAGCCACGCGGCGTGCCGAGCGCAGGCTGAAAAACAGCAGTATTGTAATCGCCAGCGCGCCGAAAGCGGACAGCGTAATTGCTTCACGCACATAGGATTGATAAAGCGAGTCGCTTTCCTGTTTCAGGTCCAGCAACACGATGTTGCCACCCACACCGGAAAGCGTTTGACGGATGGACAAAGCGTCAGTTACACCACGGAGTGGCAACAAGGCTTTCCAACGATTGTCGTAGTGTGCCAATAGGCTCTCGGTTTGCAGCCCCAAATTTGTTCCTTGCAAACTGGCAGGTGTGAGCAATGGCTGGCTGCGCGCCACCGCAACTTCTTTAAGAAATGGTTCAAACAAATCGCTGCGGAATGGCAGTCCGGCAAGCGCCTGTTTCAGATTGGCGCGCAGTTGCTCTGCATCAGGCAGCGCTGCCTGGCGTGCTTGCTGGGTTTTTTGGCTGGGCAGGTAACGCGCGGGCGAATCGTATCCGGACAAAGCTTGTTTGTTTACCAACAGGTCAAGCTGTGAACCGACAGCTTCACTGAGTTCAAGCGCCTCCTCCTGGTCTTTGCCGTTAATTGCGATCAAGTAGCGCACGTCTGGCGCACCAAGGTCATTGCGTAGCGATTGGTCAAGTTGCTGCTTTGCTTCCGAAATCGGAAAAAGGCTTGAAAGGTTGTCGCTCCAGACCGGATCACGGTGCAATGCAATGGAAAGCATGGCGGCGATTACCGCAATCAGCACGAGTGGCCGTAATCGCGGAGCTTGTCTGATCAACTCCATTATCAAGGCAGTCAGACGAACTGGTGTGTTGGGTGAAAAATTCGCAGGCACGAGGCTGGGCAGCACCCAGCGGGTGACGAGTACCGCCACGATAAGTCCGACAGCCGAGAACAGCCCCAGTTGTGCCAACCCCGGGAAATCAGCCAGAAACATCGGGCTGAAACCGCATATCGTTGTCAACACACCCAAGCGCAACGTTGGCCAGATATTTTCCAGAGCCTTGCTCGGCGGTTTTTCAGGGGAAAGGTGAGTGAAGAAATAAATAGCATAGTCCACCGCCTCGCCTATCAATGTGATGCCGAATCCCAGAGTGACGCCGAAAACCACACCGTAACCCATGCTCACCGCAGTAATGCCGGCCAGCGCGCCGCTGATTACTGGAAGCAGAGATATGGCGAGCACTCGCCATGAGCGATAGACCAGCAATAGCAGGATACTGACGAGTATCGCCGTGATGATGGAAAAATTGAACGCGACATTTTCTACATGGTTGCGCGATTCCACTGAAAACACGCCGGGCCCGGTGAGCTGAATATGCAAGCCGGAAAATTCCGGGCCTTGCGTGCTTTCCGCAAAGCGTTTTTGTATCAGTTGAATGGCTTGTTGCTGGGCATCGATGTTATAGCCTGCCGCTGCGGTTTGAAGTACCAGCAACGCGCGTTTGCCGTCGCGAGACATCCACACGCCTTCCTGCATCGGCGGGCGGCTTTGTCCGGTGAATCCTTCCAGAAGGTGCAGCAATTCCCCGCTGGGGTCACGCGGGATTACGTTCTTGATCATTACTCCGGCAGGAGAGCCTAGCATCTGTAACGCGCGTTCGAGCGAGCCATGCAGGGCTTCCGGCGTGAAGTGCCCGGGTGTAACTGCAGAGCTTAAAAGGTAGCGGTTGTCGAAGATATATGCACGGTCCTTGTCAAGGCTGCTTTCTTCACCGTTATTGGCCATCAGAAATGCAGGTTCGTTGCGCAACCGTTGCGCCAGACGCTTGCTGGCTTTGGCCAAAGTTTCTGGGGTACCTCCTTCTATCCCGGCCAGAATCAGGCGAGAAACAATGCCATCTCGTAATTGTTCGGTCAGTAGCCGCTGGGCGGGAGTGGGGGCGCTTGGCAGAAAAGCGTTGATGTCGGCACCGATTTGTATCCGCGAAACGAGGAAGATGCAAAATGCGAGAAAAATCAGCCAAACTAGAATTGGCCAACGCTCTGCAATTGGCCAGCGCTGGTTAATCCGTTTCATGAATCGTCCCTGCTGATGCTCATTACAGAGTAGTCTCCTCCCGATTCGCGGATTTCGATAGTGTCGAGTTGATCAAAGCTGCCTTTAATGAGAATTTCGCTCACCATGTTTTTTGTCTTCGAATCCACCGGCTGCAATATCAACTGCCACTGTTTCGCATCACCTTTCAGCGCGACATGGTAAAAACGGTTGAGCGTCTCGATATTGCCGGCCAGAGTGGACCGGATGCTTTCGACAAAAGCCCATATTGATGGGTATTCCTGAAGGGACAAGGTGCGTTTGCCTCCTGCATCGCTATTCTGTACAACCAGCTTGTCCTGATCCAGTATCAGGCTTTCAGGTTTGGGAAGAAGCGTATGTTTTTCGAGCCGGCCAGGTGCGGTGTATTCGAGTGTTCCCGAAGACTTCAGAGGCGTTGTCAACATACTGAGATGCTTGTGTTCGACAAACGTGGCCCTGGATTTCTTTACTTGCGCAAGGCCATGCATGAGCTCCGCCAACGACCAGGACTCGGCATTTTGATCCGGTTCTGCGGCGGACACTGGCGTGATGGTGAGGCAGGCGCACAACATGAGCGGCCAGAAAATCAGCCGGCAGATAATGTTGCGAACCACGATTAATTCAATTCCAGACATCATAAAAATTGAACCAGTTGTAAGGCGCCTCCCGGCAGTGACGTTCCAGCAGTGTGGCAAACTGTTGAGCGGCTTGCTTTATGGCGAGGTCACGCACCAATGGCGCAGGTTGCCGTGAATCGACGAGGTGTTCAAAGCTAACGTCATACCGGTTGCCCCCCTGATAAATCCCGAGCATAAATACGACAGGGCAGTTAAGTATAACGGCAAGGCGGAACGGCGTGATGGGCAAATTTATCCGGCCGCCAAGAAAGTTGCAAGAAACCATTTTCTTGCCGGAGATGGTGCGGTCAGCAAGTATGCCTATGTACTCGCCGCGTTGCATAGCTTCCTGAATCCTGAGCATGGAGTCGATTTTCCCGAGCGGGATCACCGGCCGGTTGTGTTGCGGATTGATGCTGTCAAGCACGGCGTTAAGTTTGCGGGCGTTTTCTTCGTACATCACCAGACTGGTTCGCGGATGTCCATGGTCGCGGCTTAACGCATGTATCACCTCGAAACTTCCCATGTGAGCGCCGATTAACAGGCAACCGCGTCCATTGGCTTCAATTTCCTTGAATATTTCTTCGCCGTGCGTCCGTACGTCAAACAACGAAATCTGGTTGTTAAGCAGAAAAACCCGGTCCAGAATTGTCGAAGCGAAGAAAAAGCAGTGTTGAAAACCGTCCTTCAGAGTTGAGCGATGTCCCAGTGCGCGATCCAGATATTTGCGGGACGCAGTGCGCGCTTTTGCCGAAAAAATAATGAAATAGATGCTGATAGGGTAAAGCAGGATGCGTGATGCGCGCCGGCCAAAAGTGAGCGCAAACCAGACAATGAATCGGATTGTCCACACATTGCTGCGTTCGGGGCGCGCCACCCATTCCTGGCTCACAATGTTAACCCTGCGCCGGCTGTTGGCTGGTTGCGCGCGATTCCCGACAGCACTTTATTGCCTGACACGACGCACTCAAAGCGTATCTCCCCATCGTATGATAATGTGTATTTAGCGAATATCTCGTCCCCGGGTCTTGCCGGTTGCGGAAATTTGGCCGACTTTACGTGCCATACCGCATCGTGGATGGAAAGGTCGGCGGCTATGCAGGCAAGCGCTTCGTCAAGCAGCAGCGCGCCGGGGATGATCGGGTTGCCCGGAAAATGTCCTGCTCCGCAAGGGTGGTTTGCAGCAAACTGAAACTTCAGTTCAGTCACTTGACTTGCTCCTTGTTGCATTGCTGAAAAAGCTTTTCCAGGCTGTTGCGTGTCAGTTTCCCGGTCGAATTGCGCGGTAAAGTATCTACTATATGCAAAGGCCTTGGCAGAAAGATCGCGTCCATGCGCTGGCGTAATGAGCTCAATATTTCGCTG
>JACREA010000050.1 GCA_016218465.1 Nitrosomonadales bacterium
ATCATCTCTTCCGACTTCGGTGGCAATCCACCCTACGAGAAGATGTACGAAGTGATGCGCATTTGCCTCAAGTATTACCTCAGCTATCCAACGTGCTGTTCATCATCGGCGGCAAGGCCAACAACACGGATATCTTCGTTACGTTCCGCGCCATGGCCGATGCGCTACGCGATTACTTCAGCGAACACGGCCCCACACCGATATATGTCGTGATCGGTCGCGGCGGTCCGCAGGTGATACGCGGCATGGGCGTGTTCAAGGATGTGTGCGATTCGTTGCGCATACCCTACAAAATATTCGGCTTCGATTCCGCGATGACCGACGTGGTGAATTACGCGCAGGAAGCGGATCGCTGGATGAAGAGTGGTGGCCGCGCCGAAGTGGCGAAGCTGCTGGGTCTGCCAGCCGACGCCTGATCCGCGTAAAAAATGAGAGGACGGGATGGTTTGGGCGCAACGCGCCGCCGTCCCAATGAAAAGAATCAAGAATGCAAAGGTGATAACAATGAGAAAACCTGGTATAGATAAATTCAAGTATTACGTCGGCATCCGCTCGCTGGCGGACATCGCAACAAAAGAGGATCGCGTCTGCGTGCTCAACATCACGGGCAACGAGTCGCGTTCCGTGACTCCGGTCAGCCATGCCTATTCCGGCGGCAACATCGTGTTCGGCACATCGCCCGGACGCCGCGGGCAGTCCGTCGAGACCCCTGCGGGCAGCATCCCGGTTTACAACAACGTGCGCGAAGGCATGGAAGCCGGGCACAAGTTCAACGTTGGCGTGGTCTATCTGCCGCCTTCCGCCGTGCGTGACGGCGTGGCCGAATTGATCCGCATCAATCCCGATGTCGAGAAGGTCATCATCCTCACCGAAAAGGTCGCGATGCATGACGCGCGCGAAATCCGCGCACTCGGCCAGCAACGCGGCGTAGACATCTTTGGCGCCAACTGTCTGGGAGTGGCGGATTCGTGGAACCATGTGCGCATCGGCGGCGCGCTGGGCGGCGACAAGCCGGAAGAGACCCTGCGCAAAGGCTCGGTTGCCATCTTTTCCAACTCCGGCAACTTCACCACCACCATCGCCAATTATCTATCCATCGGCGGTTGGGGCACGACCACGCTGATCTCCAGTGGCAAGGACGTTTACATCAACTACGCAATGCCCGAGTTCGCCTACGCCATGTCCAATGACACGCGCACCAAGTCAGCGGTGCTATATTCCGAGCCGGGCGGCTATTACGAGCAGCACGTGGAATTCGACAAACCGGTAGTCGCCTGCGTGGTGGGCCGCTGGAAGGCCAACCTGACGCGCGCTGTGGGGCATGCCGGTGCCATCGCCGGTTCGGGTGACGACGCGCGCGCAAAGGAAAAATGGTTCATGGACAAGTTCGGCGTGAGCGACCTGTTCACCCCGGAGAATCCCGTGTGCTCGAAGAAGGGCGCGGTGGTTACCAACATTGCGCACATACCGCTGGCTCTGACAAAAGTGATGGAACTCAACGGCGTGCAGAAAGATTTCGCGCCCGAAGGCAGCCTGGAGCTCAAACCGTGGTTCGGCGACAACCAGGGACTGAAGATGCCCGCCGCACTCGACATCCCTGTGGTCAAGGCGCTGTCGCCCTACGATGTGCAGATTGCCGAACTGCTGAAGAATGTCGGCGCGATATTCCCACGCCAGTCCATGAAGGATTGCTCCGGCAGTTCAGTGATGGACGCAAAGACCCAGGTTACCAAGGTCAACAACATCTCCATCCTCGACTGTTCCAAGCAGCCGCTGGAATCCAATCTGTGCCTGGCATTGGTGCGCGAGCTCAACGATGAGAACGACAACGCGTTGTTCAACTTGGCCGTTGCCGCTAATGTCAATCTGCACAATGATCCTATGTTGGCCGCCGCCGAAGCTTCGCGGGAAGCGGGTAATGCGCCCAATACTGCGATCTCTGCTGCAGTCGCCTTGCTGGGGCCGAAGCGCGCGGATGCCGCGCGTGCAGCCGCCGACTCCTTGACGGAAATCTTCGCGCACTCCGGCTTGGCCATGGGTGACGACGAGCAAGCCAAGATTACTCCTGCCACTGCGACACCCGAACAACTCGCCACACTGGTGGGGAACAAGCCCGACGCCAAGGCCGAAGCCATGCTCAAGGCCTTCGAGAAGCGCGGCGCGAAATCCGTATTTGTGAAGTATCTACGCTCGCTCAAAGGCCATCCGACGGCAGACGCCGTGCTGGCCGCGCTCACCACCACCGTCGCCTGGGAGCCGCTGATTCGCAAGCGCATCTCCAGGCTGACCGTGCGCAACTTGCCCTGGTACGCCAAACTCTTCGGCGTCATCATCGGCGCGTCCACCGAAGCCAAGCAGCACACCGCGGGCAGCTTCTGCGGCGTGGACAACCAGGAAATCCTCGGCTCATGGACTGTCACGCAACTTGCCTACATTTCGCTGCTGGGTGAGCGCCCCACGGCGGCCAGCCTGCTCCCGCTGCAAGTCATTCTGGGACTCATCATCTCCAACGGTGTGGGCACCATCTCGGCGCAAGGCTGCAAGGGCGCAGTATCCGCCGACGGCCCCGAGTCGCCGGAGCGCGTGCAGATCAATAAGGGCATGATCGGCTTCCTCACCCACACCGGCTTTGCCCACGGCGGCAATGGTTACGAAGGCATCCAGTTCCTGATCGAGAACTTCAAAGACACGTCCTTGACCGATGCGGGCAATCCCAATCACGGCATCGACCTGAAGAAGATAACCACCGGCTTCGCCGTCGCTTTCAACAAGGAGAAGAAGCAGAGCAAGGCGCTGGGCACGGGAGTGCGCAACATCCCCGGCGTGAACCACCCTGTATTCAAGGGCCACCCGGTCAACCACCACCCGCGCGAGACCTTCATCTCCGAGTTCTTTGCCGAGCGCGGCGAGAAGAACGTGTTCCACGATTTCTACAAAACGCTGGTGCAGTCGCTGTACGACAACGGCGTCACCGCGAATGTGTTCTGCGTGAACATTGACGCTGTGATCGCAGCTTCGCTGCTCAAGCTGCTGTGGCCGCGTTATCGCAAGGGCGAGTTCAGTGAAAACCTGATGGAAATGGCGGCGTTCACCGCATTCCTGTTTGGCCGCATGGCCGGATGCGCTGGCGAAATCGACGACCACATCAACCGCGGTCGCAACATGGACACACGCACCCCGGCTTCGCAGTGCACCCACGTTTCCTAAGAAGCTGAAGCAAGCCTCCTCCCATTCAAGGGAAGAAACAGCGACAGGCGGGCGCAGGCCCGCCTGGTCGATTGTTTATAGCCAATGAATTGTCCAGCGCCAAGATTAGTCAGATAGCCACTAGTTCCACCAGTATTTCCTTCGTGGTCGGGGCGGTGATTTGGTCACTGCGCTATCTGCCCGAAATCAGTTTTTAACAAGTTTAGCTAACGCCCCTTTCATGCTCGCCGGTTTACTTTGAGGCAGACGTTCGCGTACCTGAGTTTCAGATTGACATGGAATATGCCGATTCGAGGTGCTAGAGTTGATCCCCAAACCGAACCGAATATCATTTGGCGAAAGCACAAACCATGCACGGTCATGACCTATCTCGATGGAAACACCATCACATATTTCACGAAAGCAATCCTGTCGCGGAGAGAGGCACGCGCGCCGTGATGTGGATTACTGCCATCATGATGGTGGTGGAAATATTCGCAGGTTGGTTGTTCAACTCTATGGCACTGCTGGCAGATGGCTGGCACATGAGTTCACATGCCTTTGCCATTGGGTTGAGCGCCTTTGCGTACAGTGCTGCCCGCAGATATTCAAATGACCCAAGGTTTGCCTTCGGCACCTGGAAGATTGAAATTCTCGGTGGTTTTGCCAGTGCGATCTTCTTGCTGGGTGTTGCGGCCTTGATGATCTTCGGGTCGATTGAACGAATGTTTTCACCTCAGCCGATTCACTATCAGGAAGCAATCGTGGTGGCAGTCATTGGTCTGGCCGTCAACATTGTCTGCGCCATGATACTGGGCAGCGCACATCATGGACAAAATCACCATCACGGTGAAGAGCATAAAGAAAATATACATCATCACCATCATGATCTGAACCTGAAGTCGGCATATATGCATGTCATTGCGGATGCAGCAACTTCCGTGCTGGCCATCCTTGCGCTGGTTGGTGTGTGGTTGTTTGGATGGTCATGGCTAGATCCTGTTATGGGCATCGTCGGGGCAATGCTGGTGGCGTTTTGGGCGAAGAACCTGTTAATCGAGACTGGAAAGGTGTTGCTCGATAGAGAAATGGATCATCCTGTTGTAGATGAAATTCGTGAGGTTATTGCGCTGACTGAAAACATTGATGGAACCCGGATTACTGACCTGCATGTGTGGCGTGTCGGGAAAGAAGCTTATGCTTGTGATATCAGCATTGTGACGCAGAGCGAAACACTCACGCCGGAGCAGGTTCGGGAGCAGTTGCGCCAGCATAAGGAAATTGTCCATACCACAATTGAAATTCATCGGCGCAGGTGAATGGCAGCAACTGGCGCAATCCTGACCATTTTTTTACGCTTTTTGCCTTCCTTTGACCGGTCGGTGAAATTTGCGTAAGGGCTAAAAAGGCCAGGTTTTTATTATCAACACACTTGGTAAAAACCACCGGCTTCAGCCGGTGACTTTGACCTTCATGTGTTGACTCATGCGCGTTTAGGCAGGTGCGGTTGACGACTTTAGTCGTCGCACCTGACTGCGCTAACCCACCTGCTTTAG
>JACREA010000048.1 GCA_016218465.1 Nitrosomonadales bacterium
CACTTGGCATGCCTCTTGTTCGCAAGTTGGACAAAGACCTCTGGAAAGTTCGAATCCATCTGGAGGATCGCATTGCCAGAGTGCTGTTCACGGTATCAGCAGGCAAAATAGTTTTGCTACACGGGTTTATCAAGAAATCTCAAGCAACACCCAAGCACGATCTTGAATTGGCAAAAGACAGAATGAGGAGCAAATGATGAACCCCAAAAATATTGGAAGCAGCTTTGATAATTTTCTGCGGGAAGAAGCCATGCTGGACGAAGCGACAGCGGTCGCCGTTAAGCGTGTTATCGCCTGGCAAATCGATCAGGAAATGAAATCGCAGAATCTTACCAAATCCTCGATGGCCAAGAAAATGCACACCAGTCGGGCCGCACTTAACCGCCTGCTCGATGCGACGGACACCAGCCTTACACTTACCACCCTATCCAGCGCAGCTTCGGTGCTGGGGAAAAAATTGCGGATTGAACTTGAGGCTGCGTAAGCTCAACAAGAAGTGTTTTGAATTCGTTTCGAGAATTTCGATAGTCCCCCAAGCCGGTTGCCGACCGTCACCAGCGTTGGTGACGTGCGGCCTGAGGATCAATCCGATTTTGGATTTTGAACAGGAAATGCGAAAAGCGAAAATTTAATGTGATGCTGAAGTCTGAAAATAAATTCGAACCCGACCCCTTTGACCACTTTGACCACGATAAGGAATGCTACACCAGAACAACTTTAGAGGGTAAGAGCCAACGTGGGAGTTTAAAGTATCGCACTGGATTTTCAATTTAAGGAAACTCTGAACAAGTTCGTTCGCCCAGAGACTGTCGAAGGGCGGCTCACTTAATCCATTGATCCGATTAAGCCATCCACTCATGGTTCGACAGGCTCACCACGAACGGAGGGCTTAATCGGAGCTTTCTTAACCCCTCTGTGTGCCGGAAGCCCGAAAAATGCTGTCGCAACTTTCCGCAATCAATTCCGGGCCGCGATAAATCAGGCCGCTGTATATCTGCACCAGGCTGGCGCCAGCGTTGATTTTTTCGGCGGCGTCCGCGCCGGTCAGGATGCCGCCGACGCCAATGATCGGTAACGCGCCCTGCAGGTGCTGATGCAGGGAACGAATCACGGCGGTGGATTTTTCGCGCACCGGTGTACCGCTCAGGCCACCGGCTTCTTTTCCATTTTCGAGATTCTCCACGCCATCGCGCGACAGTGTGGTGTTGGTGGCGATCACGCCGTCGATGCGATGACGCATGAGCAGGCGGGCAATCTGCGCGATCTGCTCGCCTGTCAGGTCAGGCGCGATTTTCAGGGCGATAGGCACATATTTGCAGTGAGCGTCAGAGAGTTTATTCTGCTCTGTCTTGAGTAAGCCGAGCAGATTATTCAGCGCATCCTCGTCCTGCAACTGGCGCAGGTTTTTGGTGTTGGGCGAGGAGATGTTGACGGTGACGTAGCTGGCGTGCGCGTAGACCTTGCGCAGGCAGATCAGGTAATCGTCCGCCGCCTTCTCGATCGGCGTGGCGGCGTTCTTGCCGATGTTGATGCCCAATATTCCGCGATAGTTCTCGCGCTTAACGTTTTCGACCAGCTTGTCCACGCCGTCGTTATTGAAGCCCATGCGGTTGATGATGGCGTTGGCCTGCGGCAGACGGAACAGGCGCGGCCGTGGGTTGCCTGGCTGCGGCAGCGGCGTGACGGTGCCGATCTCGATGAAGCCGAAACCGAGCGCAGCCAACCCGTTGATGCAGTCGCCGTTTTTGTCGAGTCCGGCAGCGAGACCGACCGGATTGGGAAAGGTCAGACCCATCACGGTGCGCGGGTCGTCTGGCGGCCGCTTCGCGATGAGGCGGCTCAGGCCCAGCGAATACGCGGATTCCAGCGCGCTTAGCGTGAGGTGGTGGGCGGTTTCCGGGGCAAGCCGGGTCAGTGCGGAGCGGAACAATGAATGCATTTAAGTACCTTGTATTCTATAAATTCTGATCAGCCACAGATGCACACGGATTATCACAGATAAAACCCGGCGCTTTGATAATTACTTGATTCACCCAAAGTGTGTTCGGCGCCGTGTGAAATAACCAGCGGATAATCAGTGCGCATCCGTGTTTATCCGTGGCTAAACTGCGCTTTTCAGGTGGTGGACTCGTCATGATGGCGCAAGCAGTTATCCTGGCGTTACAGCGATTTCCCTTCAGTCTTGCTCAGGTCAGGCTTGTCGAGTGCATGCCAGACGCCGTCAATCAAGCCTTGCGCGGGCTGGTATTGTGTCTTGTAGGACATCTTGCGGCTGTGCTCGATCCAGTAGCCCAGATAGACGAAATCCAGGTCGAGCCTCCGGCACAACTCGATTTGCCACAGCACGTTGTACACACCAAATCGGGCACGAGGAAGGTCAGGTTCGTAAAAAGTGTATACCGACGACAGGCCATCGCCGAGTACGTCGATCAAACTGACCATGCGAAGCACACCCTGTTCGCGGAATTCAACCAGCACCGAATCGACATTGCTTTGCAGCAGGAAGTTTTGGTACGACTCCCGGTCATCGTTGTCCATGCCGCCATCCGGGTGGCGCACGCGCTGATAGCGTTGATAAAGCGCGTAATGCTCGGCATTGTCCTGCAACGGATGCAGCGAGGTTTCGAGGCTAGCGTGTTGTTTCCAGGCGCGTTGCTGCGAACGATTCGCCGTGAATTGTTTTGCCAGAACACGTAGCGGCACGCAGGCATGGCAGTCCTGGCAATGCGGGCGGTAGGTGTAGGTTCCGCTACGCCTGAAGCCATGCTGCACCAATTCAGAATACACCGGCGTGTTAATCAGGAAAGCAGGCGTGGCGACCTGGGAGTGCGCATGCAGACTGGGCAAGTAGCTGCATGGATAGGGCGCTGTCAAATAAAAATGCAGCGCGGAGAGCGGGATGTCATTGAGCAGGCTCATGAGAAAAGATCAGTGTCGAATTGCCAATCGGTAACCGGCGCATAGTGTATCAATTCCTGCAACCGATAGATGAATTCGCTGCGCGAAATTTCACGCGCGCCAAGCGAGGCGAGGTGCGAAGTCTTCATCTGGCAATCGATCATGCCGAAGCACCAGCGTTCAAGCTGTCTGGCGAGATGCGCCAGCGCGATTTTAGAGGCGTTACTGGCGTTACTGAACATGGATTCGCCGTAGAACATGCGCCCGATGGTGACACCATACAGACCACCGGACAATTCCATTTCCGGCCTTTCGGCGAGGCTGCTTTGCCGCTTTGCCTCACCTTCGATCTGAAGCGGGAACAACTTTTTAGGCATCCAGACTTCCACAGAGTGTGCGTAGCCCATCTCGTGCAACTTGCAGTAGGAGGCAATCATGTCCTCGTGTATCCAGGTGCCATGATGGCTGCCGCGCGGTGCGGCACAACTGCGCATCACTTGTTCGAAGGCTGTGTCGCAGCGCACTTCACAAGCGGCGTTACGCAGCACCCTGGCGAGAGAGCGGGAAATCTTGAATTCTTGCGGAATCAGCACCATGCGGGGGTCGGGGCACCACCACAGAACCGGATCGCCGGGGTTGAACCACGGGAATATCCCGTGGCGATAAGCATCCAGCAATCGAGGCGCTGATAAATCGCCACCGGCAGCAAGCAACCCATTGGGTGCGCGCAGTGCGTTCTCAACGGGGGGGAATGGCGTGTTTTCGCTCAACCACGGAATCAAGTTAGTCCTTATTGGTACTATTCAGCGGGGGGATTTTGTGGTTATATTGCCACCAGTGCAAGTAACTGTTTGGAGAGGCAGGAAATGTTATCAGGAATATTCGGCAATAAATCCGATCACCCCATGGCGGACATCAAATCCGCGCAGGCGTTATTGGATAGCTTGCCGAAGAATGACGCGCACAAGTCGCTCGTGGAGCTGACCGAGTGGGTTGAGTCGTTGATGGAACATACCGACTTTAAAATCGATCACCAGTTTGTGATACTTCGCTTGTTTGATGAGGCAGCCCAGCCTTACATGCGCAAATTGGCGCGCGAGTATTTTACGCCGCTCGAGATAAACAAATTCCAGGAAAACCGTCTGTGGATGGTACTGGGTAATTGGTCTCGCCAAATCGCCACTGCTTATTTCAGGATATTCACCGGTTATTGCAATGCGGAAAAAGGCAGTAGCACCATCAAGTCGCAAGTGCCGTTGATGGTGGCTCGTGCTGTTCACGCGATGATGTGGCAGATTAAATTTGTTTCTGTGCGCTACGGTCAGGTCGATAACGCGAGTTGGGCCAATCTCACGCAACTCTATAAACATGCCGAGCAGCTTCAATATCTCGATACGTCATTCAGTCTATACCCCGGCTTGGCCGCCAACACGTCGGTAAAATACGAGCTGGGCCATCTGATAGTTTGGTACGACAGTGGACTCAGTGCCTTGAGTCCGCTGTTAATGCATCTGGTTGAGCGCCTTGTAGCTCACTATTGCCCGACTATAGAGATTCACTCGCAGTTGAACCAGCAAAGCCGGATCAGTTTTGACTTGAGTCGCCCGGGCGAGCCGTCGCGCATCAATATGGGTGCCACAACCCATCCTTCCATGCGTTTCATCGGCATGCCGTCTATGCAAGCCAGGATGGAAGACTTGCTGAAAGTACTTAAAAAAAACATCGTTCCGGAAGATATCAATCTGGGGGGAAACTATTCGGCAGAGGTGGTTGGAGAAGCCGTTCAGCATCTGTTGACTTATTTGGCCGCGCCCCCTGTGAGACGCAATGTGCGGCGCGCGGCTGATGTTACTTTGAGCGTGGTGAACGGTTTTAACAAAGTAATCGAGCGCACCGGGGCTTGGCTGGGGTTTGACGAAAACCCCCTGGCGCAATGGATAACAGAAGAGATCAGCGTTGGAGGATTCAGCGCTTCATTGCCAGTCAAGGGAAACGGGGACATCGGTATCGGCAGCTTGCTTGGGATGCAACCGGAGGGTGTGCCGCATTGGGGTGTGGCGGTGGTGCGGCGGTTGCAGCGCAAAAATGATAATCAAATAAACGTGGGCGCGGAAATTTTGTCCAGCCGGGTTGCCGGTGTGTCCTTGAATTACAACAGTGCGGCTGGGGCAGCAATTGAAAGCGGACAATCCGCTCTGTGGCTGTATTCAAAACAGGCTGAGGAAGCCGGCGAGGTTCAATTGCTGATGAAGGCAGATACATTTACCCCAAACCGCAGTTTGAAAATTCTGCTGAACGGGAAAGAATATCTGTTAATGCCTATCGGGTTGCAGGAAAGAGGCCTTGATTTTGACTTGGCTAAATTCCGCTTCGTCGTCCAGGAAGTGTCAAGTTCCGAAGAAGCTTATTGATTCATCCAGGCGGGGTTAAGTACCTGGTCCGGCTTACATTAGCTGTTTGGTCAACCAGGCCTCAATGTCCCGAAGTTCTTCCTCGCACACCGAGTGCTGCATCGCGTATTCATGCCATTCCACTGTATAGCCGAATTCCCGCAATGCCTCTCTTGATGCATATCCCAGCGTAAAGGGTATGACCGGGTCGCTGCGTCCATGCGCCATAAAAACCGGGGTTGTACGGGTGCCTGCCAGTAGCTCATCCGGGGCGCTTGCCGCCAAGGGCAAATAAGAGGAGAGCGCCAGCACTCCGCCAAGCGGGGTGGCCTGACGCAATGCTGTGTGCAGCACGATTGCGCCGCCCTGGGAAAACCCGGCCAGAAATATGTTGCCCGGCGCAATGCCGTTAGCCACTTCCTGCTGGATCAGCGCTTCTACAATAGTCTGCGAGGCGCGGATTCCCGACGCATCCTGATGAGCATTGCTGCCTGTCCTTGTCAATGCAGTAGGCGGCTGCTGAGTGATGTCATACCAGGCGCGCATCACGAATCCCCCATTGATGGTGACCGGGCGCATCGGTGCATGCGGAAAGATATAACGCATGGCGACGGGTAAATCCAGTTCGCCAACGATAGGTACAAAGTCTTGTCCATCCGCGCCCAAACCGTGCAGCCAGATAATGCTGTGCTGCGGTTTGTTGCCGGACTGAAGAATGATGGGGGGTGGGTTTTTTGCCATTTTTTTCGGCTCTGGTTTTGGGAAAATAATTTAGCCACGGATGTACACAAATAAACACGGATGAGAGACAGGTTTCCTGTCTTGAGCTCGACAACCATCGAGTGGCTCAAGGGTTCGCAACCCCCCCGTTTTATCAGTGGCAATCCGCGTTCATCTGTGGCTAATTGCAGCTTCTACTCGGTTTCGGGGATTATTTCACGCAACACCTGAAATATTTCGCGGTAATTCCTGGGGGGCTTATTAGCTATTGTTTCTTTGTGTGCGTTGCGCATCAGCGTGCGCAGGTGTTGCGCATCGGCTTGCGGATGAGCGGCAAGCAATTCGGTTAACGCATTATCGTTCTCCATCAGGCGGTCCCGCCAGCGTTCCAGTTGGTGCATATATGCGACATGGTGCTGCGACTTCCCCTTCCATGCGTCCAGCTTTGCAAGGATGGGCGCGGTATCCACTTCGCGCATCAGTTTTCCGATGTATTGCATCTGGCGGCGTTGCGCGCCGAACTTGTTGATGTTCTTCATCTCGCGGATCGCATCGCGCAGGTTTTCCGGGATGTCGAGTTGTGCGATCTGGTCCTTGCCCAGCTCGGTCAATTCCTTGCCGAGGTCGCGCAACTCGTGCATCTGTTTTTTGATCTTGGTCTTGCTTGGGGGCAGCTCCTCTTCTTCATCTTCCGGAGGATGGTTGCGCAGCCCGCGCCCCCGTGTGTAAGTGTTGTTTGTGCTGCGCGCATGAGGCCGGATGACCTCAACGGCGCCATCATCACGTTCCCTTGCATCAAGTGCCTCACCATTGTGGCCCCCGGCATCGTCATGCTCATCCTCGTCATTTCCCAGATGAATATGCAGGGGCTCGTTTTCGCCTTCGTCTTTATGCTGATTTTTTTTGTGCGTGCTCATAACTGTTGATGTGGCTGGCCTTAAAGTGGCAGGCCGATGCTGCTATGATACCGCCTTTCGCCAATAACCCGCTTTGCTTATGACTTCCCCGGTATCCCTTATTCCGCGTTTCTCACATTCTGCCGATACGTTACGCAACATCGCCCAGGACATGCTGGATTATGCCAAACAGCGCGGCGCAACAGCCGCTGCCACCGAAGTTTCGGTCGGTTTTGGCCAGGCCGTCACAGTACGACATGGCGAAGTGGAAACCATCGAATATAACCGCGACAAAGGTCTGGGCATCACCGTCTATATTGGCCAGCAACGCGGCAATGCCAGTTCCTCGGATTTTTCGCCGCAGGCAGTACGCGACACGGTGGATGCGGCATTGTCGATCGCCAGCTATACCGCGATAGACGACTGCTCGGGATTGCCGGATGCCGACATGCTGGCGCGCGAATTTTCCGATCTGGACTTGTACCATCCGTGGGATTTGCCCGTCGATAAGGCAATCGAGCTGGCCAAACAGTGCGAGCAGGCGGCGCTGGATACGGATAAACGCATAGGCAATTCCGAAGGTGCGACGGTCAATCTTCACGAGTCGCAGTTCGTCATAGCCAACAGTCTCGGATTTGCAGGCGGATACCCTTCTTCGCGTCACAGCCTCAGTTGTGCGGTCATCGCCGGACAGGACGACGCGATGGAGCGCGATTACTGGTATGCCGTGGCACGCGATGCCAGAGACCTGATGGATGCTCAGCAAGTCGGGCGCATTGCCGCCGAGCGTACCGTGCGCCGCCTGAATGCGCGCCAGATCGACACCATGCAAGTGCCGGTGTTGTTCGAGGCGCCGATTGCGTCGAGCCTGCTTGGGCATTTCGCCGGCGCAGTGAGCGGCGGCAGCCTGTACCGCAAATCCTCGTTCCTGCTCGACCAGATGGACAAGCCGGTTTTTGCGCCGCACATCAACATTGAAGATAACCCGGACATCCGCAAAGGTCTGGCCTCCAGCCCGTTCGACGACGAAGGTGTGCGGGTGCAACGCCGTGCCATCGTCGAGAACGGCATGCTGCGCGGCTACTTCCTCGGCACCTATTCGGCACGCAAACTGGGCATGCGCTCTACCGGCAATTCGGGCGGCAACCACAACTTGCTCCTGAAAGCGTCGGGGGTGCGGCTCGGTGAACTTGGGGGTGAACTGGATTTTGCCGGGCTGCTTAAACAGATGGAGCGTGGTCTGCTTGTCTCCGAACTGCTCGGCCAAGGGGTGAACCACGTCACCGGCGACTATTCGCGCGGCGCGGCGGGCTTCTGGGTGGAGCATGGCGAGATCCAGTATCCGGTGCAGGAAATCACCATCGCCGGAAACCTGAAAGACATGTTCCGCAATATCGTTGCGGTCGGTAACGACGTGCTGGTGCAAGGCTCGCGGCAGTGCGGTTCGATTCTGGTGGAAGGCATGACAGTGGCGGGGCGGTAAGCTGCCGGGCTGCACATGCAAAGTTGCCTGGCAGATATGGCTGAGTTCTTCGACGTTGCTCAGGATGGGCATCGTGGCACTTCCTCACACCCCCACCCGCCAGCGGGAGAGGGGGTTCTAGACTGCATTACCGGCCTCCAACGCCTGCATGGTAGAATCCACGCCTTTCCAGTTTTCAATTTTTCAGGAATCGCACCATGTTCTCTCGCAAAAATACCATTGCCCATACCGACCCGGAATTGTGGGCAGCCATACAGAATGAAAACCGCCGCCAGGAAGA
>JACREA010000055.1 GCA_016218465.1 Nitrosomonadales bacterium
ATGAACTACGTGAAGAACCAAGGTCGCGACCCAAAGGGGTATGAACAGATTTATGAAAATAAGCAATTGGCCTTATTCGACTGACGATACCTCGTAGCTCTGCTGCGAGGTAGTTCATTCCAAAGGGCATTTCGGTTTTGCCCCCTGCGTTGCGTGGGAAATTTTTGTTACTGGCTGGATTCCGGCCTGCACCGGAATGACGGACTCTATGAAACTAATCACGACCATCGCCGAATTGCGCGCCCGCCTGAGTGATAAGCACGCCATCGCATTCGTCCCGACCATGGGCAACCTGCACGAGGGGCATCTCAAACTGATGCGTCTTGCCCGCGAACACGGCAGTTGCGTGGTGGCGAGCATCTTTGTGAATCCGCTGCAATTCGGCCCCATCGAGGATTTCGACAAGTACCCGCGCACGCTGGAGGCGGATTGCGCCAGGCTGCAAGGCTTGGCGGATGTGGTGTTCGCGCCTTCGGTCAGCGAAATGTATCCCGCGCAACAGACCGTATTCGTCGAGCCGCCGCCGATTGCCAACGAACTGTGCGGCGCATCGCGCCCCGGCCATTTCCGCGGCATGGCGACCGTGGTGCTGAAGCTGCTCAACATCGTCCAGCCGCACGTCGCGCTGTTCGGCAAGAAGTATTACCAGCAACTGCACATCATTCGCCAGATGGTCATGCAAATGAATTTACCGGTGCGCATCCTCGGCGGGGAGACGGTGCGTGCGGCGGACGGGCTGGCGCTGAGTTCGCGCAACCAGTACCTCAGTGCGGAAGAGCGCGGCAAGGCGGTTTTTATGTATCAGACGCTGCAAGGGGCGCAGCAGGCCATCCTGCAAGGCGAACGCGATTTTGAACGTTTGGAGAAACTGGCAGTCGAAGCGTTACGGGCAAGGGGCTGGGCAGTGGATTACGTGGCAGTGCGCAACCAGTCCGATTTGCAGCCGGCAGGCCCCGTGCAAGGTAATCCGGCACAGCATGAACTGGTGATATTGGCGGCGGCGAGGCTGGGCAATACCCGCTTGCTGGATAATGTTGAAGTCTGTCTTGCCGGTTGATTACATGGCTGCGTGAGTGCGATATAATTCGCGCATTGCTCGAAAGGAAAGATTCAAATGCAAAGAATCATGCTTAAAGCCAAGTTGCACCGGGTGCATGTCACGCACTCCGAGTTGCATTACGAAGGCTCATGCGCGATCGACGACGACCTGCTGGATGCCGCTGACATCAAGGAGTACCAGCAGATCGATATCTACAACGTCACCAATGGCGAGCGTTTCACTACCTATGCCATCCGCGCGCAACGCGGTTCCGGGGTGATTTCCGTGAATGGCGCGGCGGCACACAAGGCCAATCCGGGCGATATCCTCATCATCGCCACCTATGCCATGTATACCGAGCTGGAGCTGCAAAAATACCATCCGCGACTCGTCTATGTGGACGAGCGCAACCGCATCATCGCCCAACGCGACCAGATTCCGGTGCAGGCTGCATAGTTCGCATGTTATTGCACCCTCGCTGGCGCCAAATGTAATCCGAGGCTGACCAGACCCCCGTTACCCCTGAAAATAATCATTCTGACTCCTGAGGCTCTGGTCATTCAGCACGATCTTCTGGAGGATTGGCATCATTCGCCACCGCTGCATTTACCTTAACCCCTCCATAGGCTATGCTTAATTACGAAAATTTCCTGGCAAATCTTTCGCATACACTATGTTCAAGTCCAGCTCCATAGAGGCCGACCACACTCTCGATCCCAAAGTGGTATTCCTCAACAGCGTCTTTCTGTTTGCCGGAATCGTGGCTTTCGGAATGGGCTTCTTCCGCTGGCAGGCCAGTGCAGTCATGGGCTCGATTGATTTCGTATTTTCGCTATGCAACTTCGCTCTGGTTTATTACCTCAACAGTCACAAGGAACGCGTTGCGACCATCAGCTCGATCGCACTGGCGCTTTCATACTGCCTGTTTACCGCCATCTACCTGCTGGCTTCCAATAACTCGACGCGCATTTCGCTGTTCTTTCTCCTGTCAGCTTCAGCCTTCTTTCTGAAGGGAAGGCAAGCCGGGTTCACCTGGCTGATCCTCGTTCTCCTGACCATCATAACCGGGCACTTCCTGCCCGGTTTCGATACCGCTTATTCCCACCTCGATATCGTTACGGCCAGCCTGTATTTGATGGCGTTGTTCTTCATCTTTCTCAATTACGAAATATTCAAGGAAAAGGTGAATGAACGTGACCGCGACAAGGAAGTGTTGCGCCTGAGCGAGGAGCGTTTCCGCACAATGGTCGAAAACGGCAACGACATCATCAGCATCATTTCCGAGACGGGCATGGTACGTTTCATCTCGCCTTCCGTCGAATCGGTATTGGGTTTTGAGCCCGGTGAAATGATCAACAGGAACGTCAACGATTTGATCCATCCTGATGAACAACCGAAGGCCGCTATGGCTTTGGCCAATGCGCTGGCCCACCCTGGCGGGGAAACGCTGGAACAATACGAATTTCGCATGAAACACAAGGACGGCAGTTACCGCGACATCGAGATGGTCGGATGCAACCTGATCAGTAATCCGGTGATCGGCGGCATCGTGCTGAATGGGCGCGACATCACCGAACGCAAGAAACTGGAAAACGAACTAAAGCACCAGGCGCGCGTTGACCTGTTGACCGGCCTCAATAACCGGCGCCATTTCTTCGAGCTGGCGGAACAGGAACTGGCGCGCGCCAAACGGTATGGTGCGCCGCTCCCGGCGCTGATGCTGGATGTGGATCACTTCAAGTTGGTTAACGATACCTATGGGCACCATGTCGGTGACATGGTATTGCAGAAGCTGAGCGAGGTTTGTGTCCAAACCTTGCGCGGAATCGACATACTGGGGCGCATCGGCGGTGAGGAATTCGCTATCCTTTTGCCGGAAACCAAAAGTGAGCAAGCGTTTGAGGTGGCGGAGCGGCTGCGGTTGGCCGTTGCTGGCGCTGTCGTACCTCTTGAACAGGGTGATTCCATTCACTTCACGGTTTCGATCGGGGTAGCCCTGTTTGTGGCAACGGATGCCAAGATTGATGACATGCTCAACCGTGCCGACACGGCCTTATATGCGGCTAAAAACATGGGACGCAACCGGGTGTGCTGCGAAGGAATTGGCTGAAGCAACGACTTTGAACAAAAAGGTCTGAGGGAATACTCGCAGTCTAACTATCAATCACAAGGTTTAAGCCACCGGCTTTAGCCTTGCAAATTCAGCAAGAGTGTAATAATAGAATCACGTTCCTCTCTGCTGGTGTTGCGCGGTTAGCATGGCGCGAGCAAGAGGACTTTAGTCCTCTGCGACAGGCTGCGCTAACCCACCTGCTTTAGCAGGTGGTAGTTAACAATTTCCAGAAAATTGATGCCCTAATATACACTACAGCCCCGTATTATCGAGGTTCCGCACAATGTGTTAGAAATCGGTGTAATCAAGCCACTCAGATGCGTCCTGGTGCAGGTAATAGCGTTGCTTGTAGCCGACCATGATCACATTTTCGTTTTCTGAAACAAAAGGGGTGATTGGCAAGTCGGCGACGTAATCGGATGGGGTGAAGGTTTTATTGGTGTTGGGTGGTTTTTCCAGCATGCGCGCAACGATATGCGATAAAGCCAGATAGCTGGTGGGTTTGTCAATTTGTATCGTGCGTCCTGCACGTTGAAAATCGGCGCCGATGGCTTTGATCCCTACAGGGGTCAGTGTAATCGACGGGCTGGGGATTTCACGCAGTCCGGCAATTTGCATTTTATCGCCTCGGAATGCCGCGCCATGTTCGGGAACCATCGCCACAACAGATCGCATTCCTGAGGACTCGATGTTTTGCATAAACTTTTCCAAATCGTCCAGCAGCTTGACCAAGCGCATTTTGAATGTCTCTTTACTGTTCAGATTTGAATTGGCGCCGGTTAAATGGTTGCCGTCATGCAAACTTGCCGTGTTGTAAAACAGAGCGACGCGTTGGCTATTTGACTTTTTGCGATTTTCCAGCCAACGAGTGAGCACGGATAAATCATCGTAGACGGGCGAATCATCAAACGCATGCTGGTAAATTGTGACCCCGTTAAGTGGCATAAGCGGAACATTCATTTGACCTTGCGCTTGAACGGTTTCAAGAAATTTATCGAAGCGCCCATCATGATTCATCGCCAAACCGGGTTCGAAGCCGCTGCGTTTGAGATTGTTCATCAGGTAACACTTGTCGGGTGCGGGCGAATACAAGCTGGCATGTGAAGGCTGTCCGCATGTGGCGCGCAGCAACCGGATGGCTGCGGGGCCGCTGTAAGCGGAGACGGTGTTAAAACGTGTCAGTAATATATCGAATCGCTGCCACAACGGGTGGTGCTCCAGTCCTACGGCCCGCACGTCGTCCCAGGATAGCGAACATACGTGTATGAAAATAACGTCAAACGGGGCGGTTCCCGGCTTTGGCGCAGGAAACGAAACTGACCGCGTCGCTTCTTGTGCAAGAAAATCGTGGAATATCTTTTCAAAGTCCGGGCTGGTATTGGCAGTGTCGATGTTTTCGTCCGGTTCGTTTTTTTGCGCAGGTTGGATCGGAAGCGAGGTCTGGGTGGCTTTTTCAGGTTGAACTGCCTGGCCTGCTGGGACGGCTGACTGAGCGTGCAGAGCTGGTTGTGCTGGCAAAACTGGTTGAGCGAGGGGAGCAGGTTGAGCAGTCTGAATGGGCTGACCGGTCTGTCCATTCTCTTCAAACTGTGCAAACTGTTTTGTTTGATCAACTGCGTGTGGCGCAGGGTTCTTGAAATAAGCAACCAGAGACGCCGCTATCATTACGGCGACAACTATCGTATCCAGCCGCACCCAGCGTGAAACAAGCCAGTAAGCAGCACCGGCCGCCGCTAATAAAGCGACAATGGGAGGGCTGATAAAACGCCCGGCTAATTCGATCAGATAGGCAGGACTGAAACTCGATACCAGCGAGGCTTGAGACAATACACGACCGATCGGATGCAGCCATGAATCGTAATAGAGCAAAGCCAAGGCACCCAGGACAGTTGCTACCTGCTTTACTCTGCGCCAGAGCACATGCTTTACCGGAAACGATATGAAAGCAGCAAAGGCAAGGTTTGCCAATGTGTG
>JACREA010000051.1 GCA_016218465.1 Nitrosomonadales bacterium
CTTCGTTCATCATGGTTTGGTAACTGCCGCCGCTGGTTTCGGCGCGCGCCTTGAATGCGGCCAGCACCGCGTTATCCACACGCATGGTAATGCGCGTCTTACCGGCCACCTCGGCTTGCAGCTTTGCCAGATGAGGCACGTCTTTGGCGCGTTTGGCGCGGCTGAAATCATAATCTTTACGCATAGCTCTTCTCCTCTTTCTTCGTTGCCGGGCGGGCAGAAATCAAGCGGACGACCTCATCGCCGCGCAAGGTGTAACACACTGTCAACAAACGGCCTGCGTGGCTCATGCCCAGCAACACCAGACGCATTTCATGTTCCGCATCGGGGTCGTCCCGCACCAAGGCGAGTGGATCCAGCAGGCACGATGCGGCTTCATCAAACGACACGCCATGCTTTTTCAGATTGCTTGCAGCTTTCTTCGGATCGAACTCGATTCTCATGCCGCTATCGTATGCACGAAGGTATGTACTGTCAAGCGGCAACATCCAATGATGCGCGATACGGAATCGAAAGGAGGGCAGCGTAATGGGATTCGTCATTGTTGTTGCGATGGGGGTGTACCTGCTGATCTCGCTAGGCGTGGTGGCGTGGGCGGTCGGCCACGCGAAGAAAAACGGCAAGAGCACGAAGCGATGGGGTTGGGGTGCGGCGCTGGTGATGTACCTGATCCCATTCTGGGACTGGCTGCCGACTGTGGCGACGCACCAGTTTTACTGCGTAAAGGATTCGGGGTTCTGGGTCTATAAAACGCTGGATCAGAGCAATCAAAGGGGTCAGCTTCGCATTTAGAAAATCAAAGGGGTCAGCTTCGCATTTAATTTTCCAAAACCATGCCACGTCGCCCACGCATTAAATTAGCCGAAGTCCCGCAGCACATCGTGCAGCGCGGAATCAATCGCGAGCCGTGTTTCTTTGCCGAGGAGGATTATCACTGCTACCTCCACTGGCTACAGAAATCGGCTGGCGATTGGCACTGCGCCATACACGCTTATGTACTGATGACCAATCACGTGCATCTGCTGGTGGCGTCAGAAAAACCGGATGGCATCGCCAAGATGATGCAATCCATCGGACGGCGCTACGTGCAATACATCAACCGCAGCTACCGGCGTACAGGCAGCTTGTGGGAAGGACGCTTCAAATCCAGCCTGGTACAGGCCGAAGAATACCTGCTGACCTGTATGCGCTACATCGAACTCAACCCGATGCGCGCAAACATGGTGAACGACCCGGCACAATATCGCTGGTCAAGCTATCGGCATAACGGATTGGGGCAAATGGACGAGCGCATCACACCACATTCGCTGTATCTGGCGTTGGGCAAGGAAGAGAGTGATCGTTTGGCAGACTATCGTGGGCTGTTTCGCAGCGAGCTGGACAATGAAGCGTTGGCGGACATTCGGCTTGCGCTGGCGCAAGGGCAGCCGCTGGGTAACGAACGTTTCAGCGAAATCATGTGTGCGGCGGTCGGTGTGCGACGTGCGCAAAGAAGGCCGGGTAGACCGATGGCAAAGCGCGAGCAGAGTGTGCGAGTGGAGGATCAATCCGATTTTGGATTTTGAACGGGAGATGAGAAATGCGAAAACTTAATGCGATGCTGACCCCTTTAACTCTTTAACTCTTTAGGGGATGCGGGCATGAGGAAAATAACATTGAGTATTTTGGTTGGCTGCGGGATGGCGGGATGAAAAACATTCGTGGTCTGTCGCCTGTTGTTGTAGAGAAAATTGGATGTTGTTTTGTTTTTGTCATATTGCTGCTATTGGGGGGTAATAGCTACGGGGCTGATGTTGCAGCTAGCCAAGTACCTGTGTCATTGGCTCATTGCCCAGCAGATAATTTCGAAAATTTCTTTGGCGCATTCTCTGAGCAAATTGAGTTGCAAAAACAATTTACTCAGTTTCCCCTGAAAAAGCTCAAAGTAATTGATGCCGACCCTGAACCCAAACCAATTATCAAGAGTTTGAAGAAAAATCAAATTACTTTCCCTGTCGTTCCAAACCAGATCGAACGAAAAAATAAGGGGCTATCTATTCGACTTGAGATACCAGGGTTGAAACAAGCAAAAGCCATGTTATTCAAAAAAGATACTGATTACCAAATCGTATATTTCTTCACGAAAAATGGATGTTGGATGTTAAACAGAATTGAAGATTGGTCACTTTAAACTTTAAATAAGGACAACGAATCATGTCATTCAACAACGTAATGTCGGGATCGCTGATGTGGCAGAAAATGCGCTGACGGGAAGTTTGGCCCAACGTACTCTGACTTATTTGCCATAGGGAGCCTGCCTCGCCCCGGAACGGCTGCTGTCTGACGTGGCAAAACAGGCTGCACAAGCCGATTTGGCGCAAAATCAAACCGATTCAGAGCAAAATATTGGGGTTGAGCAACACCCCCGTTAAAGGGTAGAATGCTGCACTTTTTTCAGGAGAGCAAAACCAAATGGCAATTACCGCCGCGCAAAAAGCGCAAATTGTGACCGACTTTCAACGCGCCAAGAGTGATACCGGTTCCCCGGAAGTGCAGGTGGCATTGATTACTGCGCGCATTACTTATCTGACCGAGCATTTCAAGGATAACGTCAAGGACCACCATTCCCGCCGCGGGCTGCTGCGGTTGGTGAGCCGCCGCCGCAAGCTGCTCGATTACCTCAAGAGCAAGAATGACGCGGGCTATCGCGCGCTGATCCAGCGCTTGGATATTCGCAAATAACAGATTGCACCCCGCGGGTCGCTTATGCGGCCCGTGTTGTTTTGTCTTTTCAATTCGCGCGGCGCGGTTGCGCGCCATGCCATCCACAGAGAGGTCTATCTTGAGTCACTATAAAAAAACATTATCGTACGGCAATCATCAACTCACTCTGGAAACCGGTGAAATCGCCCGTCAGGCCAGCGGTGCAGTGATGGTCAGCCTGGACGACACCATGGTGCTGGTCACGGTGGTCGGCAGGAAGGATGCCAAGCCCGAGCAGGATTTTTTCCCGCTCACTGTGGATTACCAGGAAAAAACCTATGCTGCGGGCAAGATTCCCGGCAGTTTTTTCAAACGTGAAGGCCGACCCAGCGAGAAGGAAATTCTGACCTCGCGTCTGATCGACCGACCGTTGCGCCCGTTGTTCCCGGAAAGTTTTTATAACGAAGTGCAAATTGTTGCGACGGTGATGTCTTCGGATAGCGAGGTCGATTCCGATATCCCCGCCATGATCGGCGCATCTGCCGCGCTGGCGTTGTCCGGCATCCATTTGACGGCCCGATTGGCGCGGCACGCGTGGGTTTTGCCGATGGCCAATATCTGCTTAACCCGACCGCAACGGAACTTGCGAACTCGCAAATGGATCTGGTGGTCGCCGGTACCGATCGCGCC
>JACREA010000049.1 GCA_016218465.1 Nitrosomonadales bacterium
GCATCGGGCCACAAGTTCTCCTCCGGTTCGCACACCGAAGGCCGCATCGCTTCGAAAGCAATGGTCAAATACGCAATTGACAACAAGGACTGGAAGCTCGAGTTCGATGAAACGCCCGAACAGATCGCCGAAACGATCTACAAGCCGGTGCGCAACTTCCTCGAGCACAAGGACTACACCACGGCCATTGACATCAACCCGCACTACATCACGCCCAAGATGCTGCAATTCCGTTTGCAGAAGATCATGGACGAATATGTAGCCGGTATCGCAACCTACTACAACACCAACGACAAGATGCTGGCGGTCGCCGAAGAGAAACTGGAGATGCTCAAGGAAGACGCGGGCAAAATGCGCGCCAAGGATTTGCATGAATTGCTGCGCGCATGGGAAAACTACCACCGCATCCTGACCGCAGAAGCACATATGAAACACATCCAGTTCCGCGAAGAATCCCGCTATCCTGGCTTCTACTACCGCACCGACAAGAACTTCGTCGACGAAAAGAACTGGCACTGCTTCGTGAACTCCATCTACGACAAAAAGTCCAAAAAGTGGACCTGCTTCAAGCGCACACACGTGGATCTGGTGGACAAGTCCAAGCTGTTCAAGCCAGCAGCACACTAGGTGAATTGTTGCTCTGCATGACTGGGCGCCATCAAGGTGCCCAGCTTCTTTGAATTACCTTGGTTTTTTTCGAATATTGAAAAGACGCGCGGTGACTTCGTATTCACAGCCTTTTGATGAGTAATCCGGATTAACTCACCACAACCCGAGGATCACCCTGCATCATCGTGCCAATCGCGGCGGCTTCCGCAAAGCCCGCTCGGTCAAAACATGACAGTACCTCATCAACGGTATCCGGCGCGACTGCCACCAACAAACCGCCGCTGGTCTGTGAATCCGCCAAAAGGCGGCGCTGCCAGTTTTCCAGGTGCGCCGCAAAATCCACTTCATTCCCATAGCTCGCCAGGTTCTGGTTTATCGCACTGGGGCCGTAGCCTTGTTGCGCCAACAGCAATGCCTCGGACAAAATCGGCACATGATCGTACTGCAGCGCGGCTGCCAGGCCTGAGCCCCGGCACATTTCCAGCAGATGCCCGAGCAGGCCGAAGCCGGTCACATCAGTCAGCGCGTGCACACCGTTCAGTCCGGACAGTTCGCTGCCCACCGTATTGAGTTGTGTGGTGCTTGCGATCAGTTGAGCATAGCCATTGGCAGACAGTGCTCCTTTCTTCAACGCCTGCGCCAGCACGCCAACACCCAGTCCTTTCCCGAGTATCAGCACATCACCCGCCTGTGCTTCGCTGTTCTTTTTGAGCCGATCGGGATGAACGATACCGATTGCCACCAGCCCATAGATCGGCTCGGCCGAATCGATGGAATGCCCGCCCGCCAGCGGGATACCGGCAGCCTCGCAGACCGCTTCGCCGCCTTGCAGGATCGCGCGGATCGCCTCGACCGGCAGCGCATTGATCGGCATGCCGACGATCGCCAGAGCCATGATCGGCGTGCCGCCCATTGCATAGACATCGGACAGTGCGTTGGTGGCAGCAATGCGGCCAAAGTCGAACGGGTCATCGACGATCGGCATGAAAAAATCGGTGGTCGCGATAATCGCCTGCTGGTTGTTGAGGCGATACACCGCCGCGTCATCACTGGTTTCCGTGCCAACCAGCAGGTTGGCAAACGGCAGCTTCACTTTTGTCTCACCCAGAATCTGCTGCAACAGCGCCGGAGCAATTTTGCAGCCGCAGCCGCCGCCGTGAGATAATTGGGTCAGCTTAACTTCAGACACATCTACTCCTTTTTCAACAATGCTTTTCAGAACCGCGACCCTATCACAGCTCGGCGAATTTGACGAAATTATCGACGTGCGCACCCCGGCGGAATTCGCCGAGGACCACATACCCGGAGCAATCAATTGTCCGGTGCTGTCCGACGAGGAGCGCATCGCTGTCGGCACATTATACAAACAAGTCTCGCCATTCGAGGCGCGCAAGGTTGGCGCAGCCTTGGTCGCTAAAAACATTGCACATCATCTGCAAACGCGTTTTCGCGACCGCCCAAAAACGTGGCATCCGCTGATCTACTGCTGGCGCGGCGGACAACGCAGCGGCGCGATGAGCATCATCCTCTCCCAAGTGGGCTGGGCGGCGAACAAACTGGAAGGCGGTTACAAGACTTACCGGCGCGATGTGCTGGAAAAACTGGAAACACTGCCGCGAAGTTTCACATTTAGAGTGATCTGCGGTCCGACCGGCTCGGGCAAAAGCCGCCTGCTCGCCGCGTTTGCGAACAGCGGGCAGCAGGCGCTCGACCTGGAAATGCTGGCAGGGCATCGCGGCTCAGTGCTGGGTAAAATACCGGGGCAAACTCAACCTTCTCAAAAATGGTTCGACAGTGCGCTGCTACAAGCCATGCAAAAAATCCATCCAGCCAGACCCGTATTTGTGGAAGCGGAGAGCAACAAGATCGGCAACATTACCCTCCCACCAGCCCTCATCTCAGCCATGCACGCGAGCGAATGCCTGGTATTGGAAACGCCGCAATCAATACGCGTCGCCGGATTGCTGGAAGACTACCACCATTACCTCGACAATCCTGAAATATTGATTACTCGCCTGCAATCGCTGCAACGCTTTCACGGAACAAAACAAATTGAACACTGGAGTTCGCTGATTCGTGCCGGAGAATTCGCCACCATGGTTGAGGAATTGCTCACCCTGCACTACGACCCGAGCTACTTCCGCGCGACTTCACAGCACTTTACGCAACTGGACACGGCACGGCGAATCCCGCTGACCAGCTTGTCTCCGGAGGTGCTGAAGGAAATTGTGAAGAGCTTGTAATTCCAGTTCCATTCCAAAAGTCAAATAACCCGGCAGAGGGCGATGAGCCGGAACAAGAGTAGGCCGGGCATCTTGCTCCGAAACTCGCACGCACTTTGATAGTGTGCCGATAACCGCCAGAAGTTCATCACGCCTAGCCAGGTTGCCGTCATAAGGTTTCCTGACCACCTCAAAAAATTTTGTAGCATATTGATTATATTCGTGTATATGTGCATGGCATGTTGCTTGCTTAAACATCAGCAGGCAAAGCCGTTTTATATTGAACTGGCTGAGCCAACACCTTACCAACTTGTCCAATCAACGTGATTGGAAGATCAAATGGCTTATAACCAAACAAATGAATTATTTTGCTGTTGCGATTGCAAACACCACCTCCGTATTCGATCAGAGGCGCACAAAGTTATTTGTTCGGTAACCCTGGAATTCAAAGACAAGGAAAACCTCGTTTCATGCGAGTATGCAGATCGCCATGATACTGATAGCAAAGCCGCACTCGTGGGAAACAGCCTGAAATTATCCAAACCGCTATAGTTTTTGCGGCGCATTGATGGGAACGGGGTTAGAGGCGTGTCCTTCGGCACAACCCCATTGGCTCTGCGCATCGCGTTGATGCCTATCCCCGATCAAATGAGTCGAACAGCCACGCATCCATCGCCAGCATCCCGTAAGTCGCCACGCGATTGAAATGAACTGCACTGTCGATTTTATCCGCTGCTCCCAGAGCTGCGAATAACGGCAACAAATGTTCGTCAGTTGGATGATTCTGCACTGCGTGCGGCGCAAGTGTGCGATATGCGCCAAGCGCTTCCAGATCACCGGCTTTGATCTTTGCTGCCACCCAATCGCAAAATTCTGCCACCCATTCCGGCGCCGGCTCTCCCTGCGGATGTTTGAATATGGCACGCAAATTATGCGAAATCGAGCCACTGCCGATAATCAATACTCCCTGTTGGCGCAACGTGCGCAGTGCACGGCCTAAAGCTATGTGCCATACCGGATCTTTATCCGGCTGAATCGAGAGTTGCGCAACCTGAATATCCGCGCCCGGATACAAAAAACTTAGCGGAACCCATGCGCCGTGGTCAAGGCCGCGTGTGTCATCCAGTTGCACCGGAATACCCGCCTGTTGCAGTGCAAGCGCAACGGCCTTTGCCATCTCCGGCGCGCCGGGTGCGGGATATTTCAACTTGTAAAGCTCTGCTGGAAAACCGCTGAAGTCGTAAATTGTTTCCGGTTGAACCGCGCTGCTGACAGTCGGGATATTCGTCACCCAATGCGCAGAGATCACCAGAATCGCAGAAGGCTTCGGCAACCGTGCGCCAAGTTTCTGCCAAGCAGCGCCGGTATCGCCCGGTTCCAGCGACAACGTGGGTGCGCCATGTGAAACGAAGAGGACAGGCATGGTCATACATTGAATGCTAGCACATGATTTGATTGGTTCAATGCAAACGGAATTTTAATTGCGGCCTAGCCAACAAGAACAAAAACTCTGAATAAAGCAAAGATGACTGCTTTACGTACTTGAAATTCAAATAACTGGATTTCAACGCCTTGTCAGAGCGCAAACCATGCATTAGCGATCACCATGGCATCGCGTTTGTCATCGAGCGCTTTGGCGATTCCAACGCGAACGGTGACCGGCAGAATATAAGCCAATGACATGTCCATCCTTGCTTCGAGGCCCACGGCTCTCTTTAGATCCTTGGTGGAATAAGTTGCATCCCAAGCATTGCCTGCTTCGGCAAAAAAGGCCCCGTGTACCCGCTTGAAGAAGAAGGGAGTATTGCTGAAGCCCTTTTCAAGGTTCTTGACCGGGAAGCGGTATTCGGCTGACATCAGTCCGGCTCTTTGCCCACGGTATTTGTTTACCGGGTAACCTCGCAGGTAGATATTTTGTTCGATAACGTTGACTGTCAGGTCGCCGGGATTGTCTCCACCCAGCTGAAATGCGCGCTGCGGAATAACATCTCCAGTTGATTTTCCAGCATAGGCGCGCAGCAACAGAACGTGGTGGTCAAACGGGGAATCGACATACTCATGCCAGTCGAAGCTGTACTTCTTCAGATTGAAATCGCTACCGATATTTTTACTGAGCTGCTCATAGCCAAGTTCAATGCTTCGGCCATTTTCAGGACTGATCGAATATCCGTATTTTTTCGCGTTATTGAAATAGTAATTAGCCCTGCCGGATGCCAAAACGCCCTGCGCCGGAATCACCCCGTCATAGCCTGTCCAAGGCGGCACTTGGGAGAGGCTTCCCATAATTTTTCGCCGATATCCAAAACTCAATTCGTTTTGCTGATCAAGTTCGAGCAATGGAAAAATTACGGAAGCGTCAAACACACGGGCGCGCTCAACGTAATTCTCCCGAGCAATGAAACCAGATTTCTGTTCGAGAAGACTCGTATAGGTCATATCCATATCCTGCGCAATCAAGCGCAAGCTGGGGAACGAACCATCGTAACGATAATTCAGGTCATACCAGGCTCGATTTTTCGATGGTCCATACAAAGCGCTTAAAATATAACTGTGGCGTTGGATCGCATCTGAACCGAACGTTATAAAACCGCCAAGCGTGCCGCTATATGAACTGTAGCCCAGATAGGGCAACCAGAATCGAGGGTACAGAGTCGGCAAAGGATTGTATGGACTTTGCTCGGCAACGACCTCCTTATCGATATAACTCATCGTCGGATATGGATCGCGGTAATCGCCTGTTACCTTCCAGGTGGCAGGCTTGTTTTCCAGGACTTGGATGTCATAGCCGAGCGAGCTGTAATTCACAAATACAATCCCGCTGCCATCGGGCATGATCGACGGCATGAAAGCGCCGCCAATCACATTGCTGACTTGGGAGATTTGCTTGTTGGCGAGATCATATGCGTATAAGTTAAAAATGCCGCTGCGATCGGAAGAAAAATACAGGCTGCGACCATCTCCACTCCACGCTGCGCCCCCGTCTATGGCACGGTCATGCATGAGCTCCTCGAGCTTGTTGCCTTGGCTATCAAGTACCCAGATATCCTTGTATCCATCCGGCTGCCTGACTCCGATTGCGATTTTCTGTCCGTCCGGGCTAAATCGCGGAGTTTCGAACTGGTTCGCACTTTCTTCGCCGAGCCAGCTGATATCCTGCTCTTTCGCTATCGTTTTATGCAATAGCGGCAGCGTCGCAAGCCGCGTTTTGCCAAGCCGGTTGGTCACAAACACCAGCTTCGCGCCGTCCGGCGAGGGTGCTGCATCGCGGGCGCGCAGATGCCTGGTGAGGCGAATTTCCTTGCGTCGGTCAATATCGTAATAATAAATGTCGTTGTAGAGATTGGCGTTATGCACCATCTCGATTTTGGTGTAATACAAGCCTTTGCCATCCTGCCCCCATGCAATGCTCTGCCCCGACGAGGTCGTATTATTGAGCAGCTTGCGGTCGCTACTGCCATCGATGTTCATGATGTGTATTGAAGAATGCTCATCGGCATTTTGGACAGAATAGGCAATCTGCTTGCCATCAGGAGAGATAGCCGGTGCGAGATTCTTATATCCGCCCTTGTTAGATCCATTCGGCGTCAATGCGCGCGATTTGCTTAAACCATTATCAAGCACTTTCTGTTTGGAGACTTCATAGCGTCTGTATTTTTTGCTTTTCCATTCCTCCCATAACTCGGGATAATCGTTTCCAATCGCGCGATATGCCGTGCTGCTCACCAGAAATGGCCAGCTGCGCCCGCTGTATTCAATGGAAATATCGGCTAATTTTTCGCGCCCGAATTTTTCGGCTATAAACCCGGTAAAACTGCCCCCGAATAAATATGGCACGTCGCCAGCCGGCCATTTCCCGGTAAAGTTGGCAGCATGGCTGATGGGCGGGAAGTTGTCTTCCAGCAATGCCATGCGCAATACCATGTCGGCTGCAGGCGATCGATTTCTGCCACCGCCAGTCAATTCCGATTCCTCATACACCGCCAGCCCTTCCTTCAACCAGACCGGTTGCCACATGTTGGGAAAATACAGGTTCCCGAAAATATTATTTAAAATCCGCGGAGCGCCTTTCAACATATCAAGCTGCACGATGTGAGTATATTCGTGTGTAATCAACGTGCGCATCCAGTCATCATGGGGATGCGAACCAAAACCAGGCTCTCCAAGAGGGGGGGTAATATAAAGCGTGATCAGGTTATAGGGCATCGGCGTCGCCCATCCGTTGGCGTCATCCATCGCATCAATGAGAACGATATTGGTGCGGCTTCGCGGTTGAGACTTCATGCGCGGCACAAGCCTGTTGTGCACATCTTCTGCAAGCACGACAGCTCGCCTTGCCAGAGCCTCTTCGCCCTGATGGTAGTGAACCAGAAAATGAGGGGAAGTCAGCGTCATCCAGGAAAATGACGGGTCGGTAATAGCGCTGCAGACAGACAGATGAAAAAGGAAAAGCAGGGGAAGAAGTTTTTTCATGTTTGATTGGCTTGCATAGAAACGAACCTCGTGACGACTTAACCCCCGTTTGTTCAGGCCTTCCACAGCGTCCAGACTCCGATGATGATGAAACCTGCTCCGGCGGCATAATGCAAATGTTTTTCACTGACATATTCCGACACCGCGCTACCAAACAGCACGCCGATGGCGGAGGTGGCTACCAGCGCCAGTGACGCGCCACAGAAGATCGTCAACTTGCTGACCTCTTTATCGGAGGCGAACAGCATCGTCGCGAGCTGCGTCTTGTCGCCCATTTCGGCGACAAACACGGAAACAAAAACAGCGGCGAGTATTTTCCAGTCCATAATACATCCTGATTAATGGCATCATTCCGGCCAGCGCCGGAACGAACGTGTTCTATTTCAGCCCGAGTACATCCTGCATGTCATACAAGCCTGACTGATTTTCATTCAGGAAACGCGCTGCGCGCAGTGCCCCGAGCGCAAAGGTGGCACGACTGCTGGCTTTGTGAGTGATCTCGATGCGCTCGCCGGTACCCGCGAACAGCACAGTGTGATCACCTACGATGTCGCCACCGCGCACTGTGGCAAAACCAATGGTGGAGGGATCACGTTCGCCGGTGACACCCTCGCGGCCATATACGGCGCATTGCGCGAGATCTCGCCCCAGTGTTTTCGCAATCACTTCGCCCATGCCCAGCGC
>JACREA010000052.1 GCA_016218465.1 Nitrosomonadales bacterium
CGGAGGGTGCATCCACTTTATGACGATGATGCGCTTCGACGATTTCGATGTCGTAGCCTTGCGCGAGTACACGCGAAGCGGTCTCCAGTAACTTGAACACAAGGTTCACACCAACGCTCATATTGGGCGCGAACACGATGCCGATGTCCTGCGCCGCCGCACCAAGTTGCGCTTTTTGCTGCGCGTTAAAACCCGTCGTGCCAATTACCATGTTCACGCCCAGCTTGCGGCAGATGTCGAGGTGATTCATCGTACCTTCTGGGCGGGTGAAATCGATCAGTACGTCCGCACCCTGCAATACCGCTGCCACATCCGAACTGATTTTTACACCACAAGCCATGCCAATCAGTTCTCCTGCATCACGCCCCAGCAGTGCATTGCCGCTGTGTTCCATCGCAGCGTGCAATGCCATGTCATCAGCCTGCTTTACGCCCTCCAGCAAGGCGCGCCCCATACGACCGCTGCTTCCAGCGATGGCGATTTTTATTTTGCCCATGCTTTATCCCTTTACTTTTCAATCGGCTTTTGCCGGCGCAGCTTCAACAGTCTGGCTACCATCATCTATACGAACCAGATTGTCGCCTTCGAAATAAAGCGTCATATTTTGTTTCTCGGTCGCTTTGCCTCTACGCTCCAGGCGGTATACATAATCCCATCGATTGCCGTGAAAAGCATCGTTGATTGTGGGTGAGCCCAGTACATATCGCACCTGCGGCTTGGTCATGCCAATCTTCAGTTTTTCGCGCATCTCAGGTGTCACTATATTCCCTTGGCGAATATCCATTTTGTATGGCGCACTGCACGAAACAAGCATCAGGGAAAGTAAAATCAGTATGAAGCGCATAACAGTCCTAATCATTTGTAAAATTATAAGTCACCGAATAATACCTCAAGCCGAGACAGCGAGCATTTCAGCGGCATGTTTGCGGGTCGTTTCGGTAATCTTGACCCCACCCAGCATGCGCGCAATTTCCTCGACGCGCTGTGCGCCCTCCAGCACATCGATATGACTCAGTGTGACGCCGTTTTTCACCGCCTTGCTCACTTGCCACTGCTGGTCAGCCGCCGCTGCAACTTGCGGTAAATGTGTAACACACAACACCTGATAATCCTTGCCCAACTTCTTGAGCAAATGCCCGACAATTTCAGCAACGCGCCCGCCGATGCCGCTATCCACCTCGTCAAATATCAAAGTCGGCACACTGGCGACTTGCGTAGTGGCGACTTGTATTGCCAGGCTGATACGCGACAATTCGCCTCCCGAAGCGACCTTGGCCAAGCTGCGCGGCGGCACACCGGGATTGGCAGCAACCTGGAACTCTATCGTTTCCAGCCCGTAAGCATTGCCCCTGATGGCATCATCCCTGTGAGCTTCATCCTGGCCCAGCGGTAACAAAGCCACTAAAAAACTACCGCCAGGCATCGCCAGTGTTTGCATCGCCGCTGTAATTTCACCTGATAATTTTTCAGCATATTTTTTACGTGCTGCTGTCAGCTTTTTCGCGGCTGTCAGATAATTTTGATACGCCGATTTTTCCAGTTGTTCCAATTCAGCCAGATCGGCATCGCCACCCAGCTCAGCCAGGCGCGCCACAATGCGCTGCAATGCCTGATCCAATTGTTCCGGAGCAACGCGATATTTGCGTGCGGCATCCATCACGCTCTGGATGCGTTGCTCTTGTTCGCGCAAGCGCTGAGGGTCTGTATCCAGACGCTGCTGATAGTGACGCAGCGCGTAGACGGCCTCCTGTAATTCTGCCTGCGCGCTTTCCAGCATCTGCAATGTCTCGCCCAGACTGGCATCATGTTGCATGCTGTCACGCAAACGGGCCGTCAGCGCGTTGAGCTGCGCCAGGCATGCGTTATCCGCCTCGCTCAAAGACTCGATGCCAAATGCTGCTGTCTCCAGCAATCCTGCCGCGTGCGCAAGGCGCGAATAATCCTCCTGCAAGGTATTCCACTCTGCCACGTTGAAGCCCAGACCTTCTATCTCTCTGCGCTGAAACTGCAACAACTCGCGCTCTGCAGCCACCGCTTCGGCATTCTCGCTCAGGCTGATGCGTCGGCGGCGCAACGCCTGCCAATCGCGATACAAGGCTGCAACTTTCTCCGCGTCAGCCGCCATGCCCGCATAGCCGTCCAGCAATGAACGTTGAACATCTGGCCGTAGCAACGATTGATGAGCGTGCTGTCCATATACATCCAGCAACTGCTCACCCACTTCGCGCAGCTGCTGCAAGGTCGCACTGCGCCCGTTGATAAAACCGCGCGAACGCCCCCCTGCATCCAGAACGCGGCGCAACAGACACACACCATCATCACCAGCCAGCTCCTGCTCCACCAGCCATGCCTGCATATCCGGCAAAGCGCTCACATCGAATTCGGCCGCGATCTCGGCACGCTCGCATCCGTTGCGCACCATCGACGCATCACCGCGTTCACCGAGCGCCAGCGACAGCGCGTCGATCAGAATGGACTTACCCGCGCCGGTCTCGCCGGTCAGCGCGGTAAAACCAGATGAGAAATCCAGGTCAAGTGAGGAGACGATGACGAAATCGCGGATACTTAGATACTTCAGCATTTATAAAGTCTGATTCCAGAGCAGTTTCTCGCGCAGCGTATGATAGTAGCTGTGCCCCACCGGATGCAGTAAACATGCCGTCTCTGGACACCGTGCAACGATAATCTTGTCGTGCAACTGCATGTTGTAACTGGTGTGACTATCGAAGCGCACCCGCAAATCACCGGTGCGGTGCGTCAGGATTTCCAGTACAGAGGATCCCTTCACCACAATAGGCCGGTTGCTCAATGTGTGCGGGCATACCGGGACCAATTCAATAACATCCAGGCTGGGATGCAATATCGGGCCGCCCGCAGACATCGCGTAAGCAGTCGAGCCGGTTGGTGTCGAGACAATCAGCCCATCGGCGCGCTGATTGTAGAGGTATTCGCCGTCTATTCGCACCTCAAACTCGATCATGCTGCTGATATGATCGCGATGTACCACCACTTCGTTGAATGCCAGTCCGCTGAACACCTCGACATTGTCGCGTAATACCCGCGCAGAAAGCAGCAGGCGCTGCTCGGTGACGAACTTGCCGTCAAGCATTGCCGCAATACTATCCTGCATATTGTCCAGCGTAAGATCAGTGAGAAATCCGAGCCTTCCCTGATTCACACCAACCAGAGGCACATGGCACGGCGACAAAGTTCGCGCAATATTCAGCATGGTGCCGTCGCCGCCCAGCACTATGGCCAAATCAACCACACGGCCAATTTCATCCAGGCTCATTGCCGGATAGGGGCTGCTCTTGAGATGCTCGGCGGTCAGGCTGTCCACCACTACGCTCATTCCTCTGGACGCCAAAAACCCGGCTAGGAGCAATAATGGCTCGGCAATTTCAGGAGCCTTGTATTTGCCGATCAACGCAACGTTTTGGAAGGGAAATTTCATGGTTGAGATTAAACCACATCGCCCATGCAATGACAAAGCGATAGAAAATGAAGAGTCACGTCAAATTATTCGGCGCAGGCGGCGTGAAATTCGAGCCAAAGAGATTAAGGAACCTCTGATTA
>JACREA010000056.1 GCA_016218465.1 Nitrosomonadales bacterium
AAAAAAGGCTTTTCACATAGCCCTGCAAGGTGCCGAAATTGGAAAAGACAAAACTGATGGGGTTGTTGATCTCGTGCGCCACGCCAGCCGCCAGTTGGCCGACGGATGCCATCTTCTCGGAGTGCAGCATCTGGGTATGCGCTTGCGCCAGCTTCCTGATCAACACCTGCTGTTCTTCCTTTTCCCTCAGCAGCGCCTCTTCCGCACACCTGCGCGCGGTGATGTCGCGGAAACTCAATATCCTTCCCACACTTTCCACGCCGAGAGGCTGCGGGAGCGAGTACCGCTCGATGACCCTGCCGTCCGTGCATTCCAGAACATCGTTGCTTTCCACCTCTGGATGACTCTGCAAATACGCTATTTTTTCCCGCAGGCTGCCGGGATCCTTCACCTTGCTCAATACATGCTCCACCACTTTCTGGTGTTCCCAAAACGCCATGATCTCATCGGGAATATTCCACATTTCCACGAAACGCTGGTTGAAACGCACGATCCTGCCGCTCCGGTCGAGCGCCAGCATACCGTCGGTGGTGGATTCCAGAATGGCGCCGAGCAGCGACAGCAGATGTTCCAGTTGCGCTTCCGCGCGCTGGCGCTCGGTAAGCTCCTTGTTCAGCGCCATGTTGTTTTCATTTGCTTCATTGAGCGAATGCTCGATCAGCAGGCGATGAGCGTCGGCGCCTTCATAGGCGTCATTCACCGCCGCAATAAACATCGCCCAACCCGGTGGCATGGCATGGCGGCTTTCAAAGAAGCGGCTGATTTGCTGTTGTAATAAACGGTGCATAACTAAACCATCCTGAAGGTTGTCATCTTGAGGAACACGCGCTGGTTTCCAATTCCTGATTCTTGCGCTCCTTTACATGCCTGACCCAGACATCGCCATCCCACAGATTAAAAATCAGCTTGCGGTGGCCATCACTCCCGACGTGTCCCGTTGAAATCCGGAACCCCTGCTCCTCCAGCAACATCCTTGCCGCCTCGATATTGCGGCTGCCGACGTCAACATGATTCGAGCCCTTTCCCCTGGGTTTATTCAGGTGCGGGAACATGTTGCCGCCTCCAAAAATTTTGACCTGGTATTCGTGCGGACGTGTATCGCGCAAGGCTATTTCATGCAGCAGCAGTTGCACCGCCTCATCGGCGTATCGCCCGTCCGGGTTTTGTTCTTTTTTGCCTGTGCCTCGCGCCGGCAGTATGAAATGGCACATTCCGCCGATATGCAAAAAAGGGTGCCAGGCCGTAAACGAAACGCACGAGCCCAGCACCGTGACGATACATGTTGCCCCAGCCCCGAAATAGAAATCTCCCGGGTTCAGAAAAACTTCATGTGCATGGGCTGGTTTGTGCATGGATCAAGACTTGCGGTAAACAGCCGGCATGATGGAAACAAGCCGGTCGGTGACGCCGTTCAGGCTTTCCGAATGGCCGATGAGCAGATAACCTCCCGGCCTCAGCAGCGACGTGACGCGCGACACCACCCGGCGCTTCATTTCCAGGTCAAAATAAATCATTACATTGCGCAAAAACACCACATCGAATTCGCCGAGTTTCGGCAGGGGTTCGTTCAGATTGACCTGCATGAAATTCACCCGGCTGCGCAACTTGCCGTCAATCAGGAAAGTTCCTTCCTGTGAACCGACGCCCTTGAGGCAGTGCTCTGCAAGAAAATGTGGCGGGATGCCTTCGATGCGCTCCATGGGATAGTGCCCCACCCTCGCTTTCTCGAGCACCCGCGTGGAGATGTCCGAGCCGATCACCTCCCAGGGCGTATCGCCCAGATGGTCCGCCAGATGCATGGCGATGCTGTAAGGCTCCTCGCCGCTGGAGCAAGCGGCGCTCCACACCCTGAACTGGCGTCCCGGTTTGCGGTTGGGGAGAATTTTTTCGCGCAGGAAATCAAAATGCCTGGGCTCGCGGAAAAAATAGGTTTCATTGGTGGTCAGCAAGTCAACCGCTATCTGCAATTCGTCCGGCTGCCGGCCGCTGGTCAACAGGCGGAAATATTCGCCGTAACTGTTGAGCTGGTGCTGTTTCAGCCGTTTCGCCAGCCGCCCGTGCACCAGCGGTTTTTTCGCTTCCGACAGGCTGATGCCGGCGATCTGGTGAAGCAGTTTCTGGAACTGGCTGAATTCCTTGTCGTTGATGGTGACTGTGGGCATTGCACATCTCCTTGATCCTGAAACCAGCACATGCAGGCCGGGTTAAACCAAAATTTATCAGGCAAAAAGTTCCCTTCCCCCTCCCCAACCCTCCCCCGCGCTACGCGCAAGGGAGGGGGTTTTGACCCCTTCCTCCACTTTCTGGGTTTTGACCCCTTCCTCCGCTTGCGGGGTTTTGACCCCTTCCTCCGCTTGCGGGGGAAGGTTGGGATGGGGGGGAGTGTTCTAATCCAGGCATTTTGTTTCCAATAAACTATTAGGTTAAACGAAACTATTTACCACGGAATACATAACTACGAGCCCGGCAACATCGCCACTTCCGTCCCTGCTCCGCCCACCTGGCCGAGCATCGCCATTTCGTCAATCGAGAGCACCAGATTGACATTGAGGATAATCACGAACTTGCCGGCGATCTTGCCCATGCCCTGGATAAAATCCGACCGTATCCTGGCGCCGAATGAGGGCGCCTGTTCGATATCGGCACGGCGTATTTCCAGCACTTCGCTGACACTGTCCACCACCACACCGACATCCTGCTGTTCGCCATCGGATTCGATCTCGATGAGCACGATACAGGTACGCTTGGTAACCGCAGCCGTTTTTCTGCCGAAGCGCACGGAAAGATCCACCACCGGCACCACGCTGCCGCGCAAATTGATCACGCCGCGGATGAATTCCGGCATCATCGGCACCGTGGTCAGGCTGCCGTATTCGATGATTTCCTTGATATTGAGAATCGGGATGGCAAACATTTCTCCGCCCAGCAGAAAGGTCAGGTACTGGCTCTGCTCTTCCTCGCCGGGCGTTTCCACGGCTTGCTGCCCAAGCCGCACATCAGCCCGCATAATTGCGCCCATGACCGCCTCCTAAAATTTGACGAATTCAGGTTCGCCGGATGTTGCGTCGCGTACCTTCTGCGCCAGGGTATCGGATATTTTTGCAATCGGCGACCTGGCCTTGGCGGCGGCTTTTTTTGCCTGTTGCGCCGGCGCGGCAGCGGCGTCTCCGTCAAGCCTGAAGATCGCCATCAGTTGCTGCAGCTTCTCGGCCTGGCCGCTCATCTCCTCCGAGGTGGCAGCCAGTTCTTCCGAGGCGGAAGCATTCTGCTGCGTAACCTGGTTGAGCTGGCTCATCGCGCCGTTGATCTGGCCGATGCCGGATGACTGTTCGTCCGAGGCGGCGGTAATTTCCTGCACCAGATCGGAAGTCTTGTTGATCGACGGCACCATCTCGCCGAGCAGTTTTCCGGCACGTTCCGCCAACTCCACGCTGGATCCGGCCACTTCGGAAATTTCCCGCGCCGCCACCTGGCTGCGCTCGGCCAGCTTGCGAACTTCCGCCGCCACCACCGCGAAACCCTTACCGTGTTCACCGGCGCGCGCCGCCTCGATTGCGGCATTGAGCGCGAGCAGATTGGTCTGATAGGCGATGTCGTCGATGATGCCGATCTTGGCGGCGATCTGCTTCATCGCCGTGACCGTGGATTTAACCGCTTCGCCGCCCTCGGTGGCTTCCTTGGCGGCCTTGGATGCCATGCCGTCAGTCACTTTGGCGTTTTCCGAGTTCTGGTTGACCGACGCCGACATCTGTTCAATCGAAGCGCTGGTCTCCTCCACACTTGCTGCCTGCTCGCTCGCCCCCTGGCTGAGGCTTTGCGCCGTCGCGCTGATTTCCTCGGCGGCGCTGGAGAGTGAATCCGCAGAAACGCGAACCTCGGAAATGGTTTCTGACAGCTTGACCTGCATCAACTTGAGCGCGTTCAGAACCTTGCCGATTTCATCATTGTTCTTCACCTCGATTTTGTTGGTGTAGTCGCCCTGGGAAATTTTGTCCAGATAGCCGATAGTGGCATTCAGCGGAATGGTAACGGCGCGGATCATGGCGATACCCAGCCACAAGGCCAGCACGACGCCCGCCGTAATCAGCCCGATGGTGACGGCGCGGGTCGTATCATAGCGGGACTGAGCTGCCTCGTACTCCAGCTTGGCATCGTCGAGTTGCATTTGCATCAGCTTCTTGATGCCTGCGCCGACCGGTTCGTAGAGAGGGCGAATCTTTTCCGCGACCAGATTGTTGGCCAATTTGGCGTCGTTGGCGCGCAGCGCCGCAATCGTCGGCTTCAATCCTTCCTGCACAAAGAGTTTCCTGTCCTCGGCAAACTTGTCGGCCAGGATTTTGTCTTCCGCCGTCAAATGGCTATTGGACATATACGCCTCCCAGATTTTGCTGATCTCAGCAATGTTCTGCTCTACCCCGTCGGTATTCTTCCGGATCATCTCGGGCGTGGGGGTCACCAATGAAACGGCGATGCGCAGCCGGTTTTCCAGCAGCAGCTTCTGGATATTGGAAATTTGTTCCATCGGAACCACGCTGTTGTCATAAACGGTGCGCAGCCCTTCATTGGCTTTGCTCATGCCAAGGATGCCCATGCCGCCGATAGCGAGCAGCGATACGGATAGAATCGCGATGACGATCGTCAGGCGAGATTTGATGTTAATGTTTTTAAACATGATTAATTTCTCCCTTACAGTTGATTTGACTACCTTGCCGCCCTACGCTTGTGCAACCTGCTTTGCCTGGCTGTATGCCAGCAGTTGCGATTCCCTGTTTACCGCACGCTGGATCAACGCCGGCACATCCAGGATCAGAGCCACGTCGCCGCTGACGAGGATGGTCGAACCGATAACCCCCTTGAGATTGCCGAACAGATTGCCCAGCGC
>JACREA010000057.1 GCA_016218465.1 Nitrosomonadales bacterium
GAAATTCAACAACGGCTCGCCCATGCCCATCAGCACCACGTTGCTGACCTGCCAGTTGCCTTGAGCCTGCCCTGAGCCTGCCGAAGGGGCGTCCTTGCCGAGTTCGTGGTTCGCCCACCACAGCTGGCCGATGATCTCGGCCGTCATAAGGTTGCGGCTGAAGCCCTGCTTGCCGGTCGAGCAGAACGCGCAGTCCAGCGCACAACCGGCCTGCGTCGAGACGCACAGCGTGCCCCTGCCCTCTTCGGGAATGAACACGGTCTCCACCGCGTTGCCGGTGCCCATGTCCAGCAGCCACTTGCGCGTGCCGTCGTCGGACAGCTCCTCGCGCATCACCCTGGGCGCCTGCACGCAGGCGATCTGTTTCAGTTTTTCGCGCAGCGACACTGCAAGGTCGCTCATCGCATCGAAATCGGACTCCCCGGCCTTGTATATCCAGCGCAGCACCTGCCGGGCGCGGAACGGCTTTTCGCCGTGTTCCGCAAACCAGGCAGTCAGCTGCTGCACGTCAAGATCAAGGAGATTCTGCATTTGCAGGTTTGGGCATCAACGGGAATGGATGTTCTTTGGCGCAAAGAAATAGGCAATCTCGGTCTTCGCGTTTTCGGCGGAATCCGAACCATGCACCGCATTCGCGTCAATGCTGCCGGCGAAATCGGCGCGGATCGTGCCCTTGTCGGCCTTCTTCGGGTCGGTCGCCCCCATCAGCTCGCGGTTCTTCAGGACCGCATTCTCGCCTTCCAGCACCTGGATCATCACCGGGCCGGAGATCATGAAGCTGACCAGATCCTTGAAAAACGGACGCTCGCGATGCACCGTGTAGAAACCTTCCGCCTCGGTGCGGGTCATGTGGCGCATCTGCGCGGCAACAACCTTCAGACCGGCGTTCTCGAAACGGGTATAAATCTTGCCGATGACATTCTTGGCAACTGCATCGGGTTTGATAATCGACAGGGTACGTTCAACAGCCATGCTTCGCTCTCCAAATGGTTAAAGTTAATCAGAAATCCAAGTTTATAATTCTATCAGGCTTTGCTTTCGCTGTCGCAGCCCTGCTGACGTTTACTCCCCTCCCCCGCAGGCGGGGGAGGGGTTGGGAAGAGGGCGTTTTTGCCGCGAATGTCTCGTTAGGCCGCAGAGCCAACCGCCGTTAATTCGATGGGTGGCACCGGGGTGGCTTGTTCGTTCATCGTTTTTACCCTTCTCGTATGCAGGCTCTGGCTGTCTTTCGGCAGCGCGGCCCAAGTTACCGTTCGGTCTGATTGAACGAGAAATGGGCAACCGCACCTATCTGATCCACAAGCTCAGTCGCCTAAAGTCTTGTCAATGTCATGTTGCCCCGCCTGCTCAACGTTATCATTGCATAACGTTTTGCCGGCAGCGTCAATATACGAGGTCTTGCATTACGATATTTCCGTGATTGTCTTAACGATAGAAAAAAGATTTTTCGGCATCTCCGATGCCGCCGCCTGTATTTCTGATTAATGCTTGCGCAGTCTAGATCAACCTGAGTCCGGCAAACAGGATATCCAGCAAAAACACGGCCAGCATGGCGCGAATAACCGCCTTGATTGCCGCTTGGGGCACCACGGAAGCAGTTGTTCCTGCCGAGATACCATGGAAGCAGGCGATGGTCGAAATCGCCAAACCGAATGCCAGGCTTTTTAATATCCCGCCTATCAATAACCAGGGGTTCACCAACCCGACAAAACGATGTATTTGATCCCAGAAAAAGACATTCTGGAAAACCGAACTCACCGCCAGCCCGCCAACAACCGCCACAATTTGAAAATAGGCAGTCAGCGCAACCACCGATATTGCCACTCCGATGATTCTGGGCACGACCAGAAAATCCAGCGGCGAAACCCCCATGCGTTCCAGGCTGGAAATCTCCCCTTCAATTTTCATCAGGGCCAGCTCTACTGCAATTGCGGAGCCGCTTCTGGCGATGATGATGATTGCCGCAAACAGCGGGCCGACCTCCCAGACAATCACCCAGGCCATGACCTTGACCACCAGCGAGCTATCCCCGCCTGCGATAGAGAAGGTTTGCGTGGAGACAATCACTCCCAGCAATAAACCGATGAATCCGATGATATGCAGGGCCTCGTTTCCGCTAAAAAAGATTTGGCGGTAAACCCCTTTTCTGATCGGCTCGATGCGCAGCACATGCCAGTTTGACAAGCCATATATCAACAGCGATACGTAACCGGTCAGCGCCAAAAAGCCGGACAACAATTTTCTTCCGGTAAACCTCAGCATTACTGCGGCCCGGAAATATTTGCTTCGGGAATTATCTGCAAGGCTTTCAATAAGCCGCGAACTTCATCAGCGCCCTGCTTGCTGCCCATCGCCTCGCTGACAGTTAATGCACGCGAGTAATAACTCAGCGCTGCTGCTGCCGCGCCGGCGCGTTCGTGTGACGCGCCCAACCGCATCAAGTCCAGGCGAATTTTGCCGGGGATGCCCAGTTTCCGGTCTATTGCATGGGCTTGTTGAAATGAGTGAATTGCCCTCGCGGAATCGTTCTTTGCCAAACTGATCTCGCCGGACAAGCGATGCGCATTCGCAAGCTCCATCTGCTGCATTCCCGGCTTCAGCGCAGCCACGGCGTCATCGGCAAATTTTTGCGCTTCATCCAGACGGTTATCACGTTGCGCCAGTTGGGCGCGCAGCAGCAACAACGATCCGGCAACGGTGCATTTCTTCTGGCAATACCCCTCCCCTTTTTCAATCCAGGACAATGCCAGAGAGGACTCTTTGCCTTCAAGATAATACTGGCTTTTCAATGCGGCGGCGGCGGCCAGAGTGGCGGGTGGATAGGGTAAAGCGGGTTCTGAAAACAAGGTGTCCAATTGAAGATGAGCTTGTTCGGGATACGCCAGTTCGTGAAAAGCCCGCGCCAGGTTGAAACGGATAATTGCAATCTCGGCTGCATTCTCTACGGATTGGTTGATGCGCAAAGCCTGCAGGTAATCATTCTTTGCGCTCTCAAATTCTCCTTGAAGGAAAGCGGCATCGGCACGCGCACTCAGTTTATTGGCTTGTTCGGTGCGGGAATTCTGTTTTTCCGGCGCACTCCCGCATGCAACCAGCATCAGGCAAAACGAAATCAGTAATGCACTGTTACTTTGGCTGTGCATTTGTAACACCATAGCTGTCCATAGGCAGAATTATTGTCTCTCCCGGTTCCATCATATTCTTGATCGGCCATGCATCCTTGGCGGAACTGATGATATTTCGGGCATCTTCTGCGGCCACACGGCCATCCTGAAGCATGGGAGGAATGCTCTCAGCGGAAGACGCGGTGACTTTCCCGACATCCTGTGCCACATCGTGGAAGCTGTCGATCATTATGCTTGCCTTGTCCAACGCCACACCTGCCTTGTCTACTGCCACACCTACCTTATCCACTGCCACGCCCACCTTGTCCACCGCCTCGCTAGACTTGTCCAGCGCCTTGCCAAGCTTGAGATTTTCTTCGGCAATGACGCCCTGAGTCTGTTGCATCAGTGAAGATATATCTTCACCGGTCTTTTCGAACTTTACCGCGACTTTTTTGACGTGGTTTATCAATCCATCCGGTTCATTCAGTGATGTTGTGGTGACCCGGACGTTATCCAGGATAGGCTTCAGCCGTTCAACCAACTCATGCGCCAACTCACCCATTCCAAATTGCCGTTCAAAGGGAAGAAGTTCGTTGGCCACCAAATTGGGCTGGTCTTTCGGACCCGGAACGATTTCAAGCACACCATCGCCAAGCAATCCCTGTTCGACCAGGCGCACCTTCGCGCCATGCCGGATGTGCAGCAAATACTTGTTGTCCACGAAAAACTGCACTTCAACCGCACCGTCGTTCTTCAGTGAAATGCCCAAAAGCTTGCCAACTTTAAACCCTCTCAGGCGCACCTCCATCCCTTCATGGATCATACCGACATCATTGGTTTGAAATCGCAATTTGGTGGTGCTGGCGAACATTCCCTGTTCAATTGCGACGATAACAAACACCAGTAATAACGCGCCCAATCCGGCAAAGGCAAACAAGCCTACTTTCCGCTCCAGGACAGCCAGGCGGCTATCGTGAGAGGAGAACAATTTCATTGTCTGGTCAAAGGATGAAAGTTTGGTTGGCATGTATTTCTGTATTCAAATGCGTATCGTAGTCCAAATAGACTGCTGTATGTACCGGGGAATATCGGCGGAAGAAACCTTCGAACCGTTGAATTTGCTCAACCTGTGCCTTGGACATCCCTCCCCATATCGAATCGTATACCATGACTCGGGGATTCACCAAAACGGAGCGCACAAAACCGGCCAAACGTTTTTGATATGAAGAAAGCTGACTGGGTAATTTGATCAGCAGACTTTGTGTTTCCATTTCATTCATGCTGGACAATCCGAACAGCTCGACGATATGTTGCTCTGTGGATTCCGTCATCAACCCGTGGTAACTGACCGGCAACAACAGATTTTCGTCTATCCTGATGTTATTCAGCAACCCGCCATCCGGCGAAATAATTGCAGTTTCCGGCGGGCGCATGAACAGCTCAAGAAACATGGTCTTATCTTCTTCAGAATGCACCACCACGCTATAGCGGTTGCCCTGATCAAGCTCGAACAGTAACTGTTGCACGCGGTTACTTCGATCTCGCCAGTCAATGATCCATTGTTTTTCTTGTGCGGGCTTATTCACGCTACAGATATTCCATGTTAATTTGGTGCCAAGTTAAAATATATTGCCGAAATAATATTGATCCTGAAACCACAATTAGCCACCGATACACACGGATTATCACTGATAAACCTATTGGGGCGATTCATGAATCGCCCCTTCGAAAAATCCTCGATTTATCAAAGTGCCCAGCACAGGATAGAGGCAATCCGTGTTCATCTGTGTCCATCCGTGGCTGAATTACTTTTTATGAATTGATGCGAAATTGTAGCACCCCTACTCCGCCACAAGTTGCACCCCCGCCTCGTCCGCAGCAGCAAGATACTCCGCCGCAATCGTCACCCCAAAAACACAGACCAGCTCATCGCCGCAATACAGCAGCGGCAGGCGGTCCCGCTGCCAGGGTGGGATACGGAACTCTTGCAGGAGGTTTTTCAGGGTACGAATCGAGGCATTCTGATGGGGACGCAATGATTCGCCTCCGCATCGCAAGCGTAACGTCACCGGCGCGCGCTGCAATTTCGCCAAGCTGATTCCAATTCCCTGAGAACGAATAAAGTGCAGCCGTTTATTCAGCGCAGGCCAATGCAGTTCGGCTTCGTCGCGCCACGGCAATACCAGATTCCGGTCGAATTCCTCCAGTGCGGGCATTGCATATACCCCTCCCTGATAGCGGCGCACTTGCCAGTTTCCGTAGGCAATGCACACTGCCGCATCCTCCCGTGCATTGCACAGTTGCTGCAACATGTCCTCCAGTTGCACTGCTTGTGGCATCGGCGCGCCACAGGCATGCAGAAAGTAGCGCAGCAAGTTCTTTGCCCTGGGCTGGCTTAAATCCTGCAAGGCTGCAACTGCGAGCGTTTCGGCATGAATCGCCCGAGCGGAATCCTGTTGTGCCAGCTCATCCAGCAAGATGCTTGCCTCGGCGAAATGCTGCGAACTGCGCGTAAGGGTATCGCGGTAGGCGGGAAATTTTTCCTCCAGCAACGGCAACAGGCGATGGCGCAGGAAGTTGCGCGGATAGCTATCATCCGCGTTGCTTTCGTCTTCTATCCATTGAAGATTTTCAGCGGCGGCATAGTCGAGAATCTCCTGGCGGGAACAATGCAGCAAGGGACGCACGATTGATCCTGCGCAAACATTTTTAGATTCCGTTCGGGCTGAGCCTGTCGAAGCCAGCTTTGATTTAGCAGCCGTACACCCTTCGACAAGCTCAGGGCGAACGGCGAAAGCAGCACCGTTAAAACCTGCATGCCGGGCAAGCAGTGGCATGGCGCTTGCGCCGCGCACTCCTGCACCGCGCAACAATTGCAGCAGCAGCGTTTCCGACTGATCGTCGGCGTGATGCGCCAAAGCCACAAAGTCACACGCCTGCCCGGCAAATGCCGCATGACGCAGCTTGCGCGCCGCCGCCTCGATGCCATGCGCACGCAAGGGAGCGATGTCCACGTGTTCGATAAGCAAAGAAATGTGGTGACTGGTGCAAAGTCTGGAGCAAAATTCCGCCCAGGCATCGGCGTTCGGGCTGATGCCGTGATGTACATGCAGGGCGGAGAGTCTCCAGGAAAAACGCGGCGCAAGCTGGCTCAACAGATGCAGCAATACTACCGAGTCCACCCCACCGCTCAAGCCAATCAGGATGGAACTATGCCTAGGGAGCAACGGCGCAATGCGCGCCGCTATTTGCTCGGTGAGATCAGCTGAGCTCAACTTCCTTGAACTTGCCATAACTCATCAGGCGGTTGAAGCGGTCCTGCAGAAGGTCAGCCGCCGGTTTGCTCTGCGCGGTCTTGAGCGCATCCTGCAACGCCTTTTTCACATTCTGCATGGTCGCTGCATAATCGCGGTGCGCACCGCCCAGCGGTTCGTTGATTACCTTGTCCACCAAACCCAGCGCCTTCAGGCGTGTCGCGGTAATACCCAGGGTCTCTGCCGCATCGGGCGCTTTTTCCGCGCTCTTCCATAGAATCGAAGCGCAGCCTTCAGGCGAGATCACCGAATAAGTGCAGTATTGCAGCATCAGCAAAACGTCGCCCACTGCAATCGCCAGCGCGCCGCCGGAGCCGCCCTCGCCAATCACGGTACAGATGATGGGCACGCGCAACCCGGTCATTTCATAAAGGTTGCGCCCGATCGCTTCGGACTGGCCGCGCTCTTCTGCGCCCACGCCCGGATAGGCGCCGGGAGTATCGATGAAAGTCATGATGGGAATGCCGAATTTTTCCGCCAGGCGCATCAGGCGCATCGCTTTGCGATAACCTTCTGGTCGCGGCATACCGAAATTGCGCACAATCTTTTCCTTGGTATCGCGGCCTTTTTGATGGCCGATCACCATCACGCTTTGCCCGTTGAAACGCGCCAGTCCGCCTACAATGGCCTTGTCGTCGGCAAACGAGCGGTCGCCGTGCAGCTCTTCAAAATCGGTGAACAGGTTCTCGACATAATCCAGCGTGTAAGGGCGTTGCGGATGACGCGACACCTGCGAAATTTGCCATGGTGTGAGTTTGGCGTAAACGTCTTTGGTGAGGGCTTCGCTCTTCTTGGACAAGCGCGAGATCTCGTCCGCGATGTCCAGTGCGGAATCGTCCTGCACATAGCGCAGTTGCTCTATCTTGTCTTCCAACTCGGCGATGGGGCTTTCAAAGTCCAGAAATGATATTTTCATGCTCAACCCTTATTGTAGCTGGTAGCTTGTAACTCATAGCTGGGGTGCGTTGGCTACAAGCTACGGGCTACCAGCTATTTTTATAATGATACTACAAACCGAAGAATCGTTTGACAGTCGCCAACACCTCGCCGTGTTGTTTATGAATTACTTTATTCAGCGACTCATCATCAAGATTCTGCATCGCACTGTCGAGTTGCGCGCGACGCTCAACCAGAATGTGCGCAACCTCATCAGCGATGCTTGGGCGCTCCCGCATGATTTCTTCAAAGGCATCCTTGTCAAGGCGGTAGCATTCCACATCGGTCTTGGCAATCACCGAAGCCGCGCGCGGCGCACCGGTCATCAGGCTCATCTCGCCAAAAAAGCTGCCTTTGGACAGCACATTGAGGATGCGTTTCTCGCCGCTTGCCGCCTCAAGATAAACTTCTGCCTCGCCGCTGATGATGATGAACAGCCAGTGCTGCGCGGGCGTACCCTGCTTGGCGATGATGTTTCCCTTGGCAAAAGGAGCATATCTCAAACGCTCGGCCAGCTTGCGCAACTCGTCATCAGTCATCTGCGCAAGCAGTTCAACGCGCTTGAGTGTCTTGATACGCAGCATCAATTCGCGCTGATGAGCGGCTTCCTCGTGCTTTTCGCTTTCCTTGAAGTAATGGACATTACGTTCTTCCACCGCGAGCTTGATGCCACCTCGTTCCAGTGCGGTAAATATATGCCAGCGCACGGCCGCATCGGTAGTATCGTCCACAGCAAGGTCGGTCAGCCAGTAGCGCAGCGCATAGCGCGCGCAGCCTTTATCCATTTCCATCAGCACACAACTGGGTTGAGGATTCTTGGACACATTATTGACTTCCGCCTGCAGGATGGCATTTTCCACGGCGCTCACCACCCTGGTCGGCGTGGTATTCAAACTGACGTTGAACCAGACCCAGCGGCGCCATTGCACCGGCTGATCGGTGCGCCGCCCCAGCACAACAAATTTATTCTTCATCAACTGGCTGTTCGGAAACACCACGGTTTCCCAATTGCGCGTCTCGACCAGCGTGGAGCGCCAGCGGATGTCCACCACGCGGCCGGAAATATCGTCCACCTTGATCCAGTCGCCAATCTCGACGGAATTGTCCAGTTGCAGCGCCAGGCCTCCGAGAATATTGCCCAGCGTATCCTGCATCGCAAAAGCCACTACGGCGGTAATCATCGCCGAAGTCGCGAGGATACTGGTCAAATCCAGCCCGGCGTAGCGCAATCGCACCAGGCCTAGTGCGACGTAACCGACAATGACGAAAATATCCTCGGCAATACGCGGCGAGCTCAGGCGCGCAAACGGCAGCACGATGCGGAACAGCAGAGATCCCCACAAACGGATTACTGCAATACCGCCGCCGATGACGAATGCCTCATACAGAATAGCTGCGGCTTTTGTAAATTCCAGAGCGTGGATCAGGCTGCTGACGAACTGCCCGACCATACACACGAAGAAGAAGATCAGCGTATTGATAATACTTTTGTGATCTTCCTTGCGGAAATGGAGCAACAAAAACACGATGCCCAAAACCATAACCAGCACCGGAAACGACTCGGCGCGCCAGAAGAAATTAATCGCGTTATTCCAGAAAGACATGTTTGTTCCTTCTTTTTTGCGTGTCGGTATTCTACACCATTGAACAAATTGCCAACGGCTTGGAACGCCGCCAGAATGCCCAGGCATCGGCACGGTCCAGCTTTATATGCTGAACGCGGCTGCCGCCCAGAATATCAATCTGCAATTGCGATATTTTCCCGGCACGCAACGCCTGCCATAGCGGCTGCGCATAGCCGGTTTCAAAATCCTGCAAGGCATCGCGCCATGCGCTCAGATCGCCCTGCCGAAATGCAGAACGCAAGCCTGTCCAGACCAGCAATTGCTTGCCACTACCTTCTCCAACACACCATCGCTCAGACCATCCCGCAAACGGAATGTTCGCAGCCGATGCAAACATTCCGGACAGCACATCATCCGAACTCGCACTATCGTAAACCTTAAGCAACGGCGCAGCCAAGCTGCATCCGCTTCCCCAAAACCACAAGCTATTGATCGGCAACTCACCGCGCGCTTCTCGGGCTTCATTCACCGGGTGGGCAAATAACAGCATCTGGGCTTCGTTGAACAACTGATGCCAGTGTGTAGCCTCCGAGCCTCCGGGCAACAAGCCGCGCACATTGCGTCCGGCAGCCTGCGACAAGGGCACCGTTTCGATGTCCGGCAATTGATCCATCCGCACATACCAGCGTCGCGAATGCGGTGCGTAAAACTCCATATCCTGTCCGGCAAAATATTTGTTCAGGGCAGCACAAAGCTGCTTAGCCTCATCTGTGCTGACTTCCACATCCGGCAACAACACCAGTTGATCGCGCTGCAAACGCAGATGCGCCGGATCGGCGCGTATCCAGCAACCTTCATCCAACCCGTCAAACGATGCGGAAATGGGCGCAATCGGCACATCCGGCTGACACGGCACGCCGAACATTACGCACAATAACGCCTCCAGCGATCCCCCCTCCCCCGTTCGTGCTGACCCTTCGACTGCGCTCATGACTAAAGGCTTTGTCGAAGGGTCTGAGCCTGTCGAAGCACCCCGTGCCAGCATCTTTTCCAGCGCAGGCAAGCGCAAATCCGCACAGACTTCGGCGGCAATATCCGTCGGCAGGAATAAATCGCAAATAACCAGATGAACACTTTTCATGCGGCAAGTTTAGCATTTACCCCAAATGGTTCATTAGCCAAAACGGGGTCATTCCGGCGAACGATCTGGCCTATAGGGATAATTTGAGAGCGTGAGGTGGCAAGAAAAACAACTTCGCCTAAACCTGGCAGTAAGATCGCGTTTCAAATAATGCAGCACATCATCCCCTGCAATTCAACAAAAGGCGGGCAAAAAAATTTAGAGACACGCTAAGCGTAATCTTCAGCCGCGATAGCCAGCTTGCCGACCCGCCCTTCCACCTCTCGCATCTCGACTTCACGGCGCGGCAAAGAGCTAACGTCCAGCCCTTGCAGATATTGCCGCATTGAAACCAGTTCATAGCCCTGCTCCTTCCAGCCTTGCAGCAGTTGCTCGAATACCGGCATCCACTTTCCCCCTTCCAGCTCTGCATGCAGGGTGAACACATGGCCAGTAGCCCGTGGATTCGCGGTCGGCTGCAAGATGTGTTGCGCGATGTTGTCCAAGGTGATGCCGTCGCGATTCATCAGTTCATCCAGCGTCGGCAGGGTGGTAGGCAATTGCGGACAGGCGATGATCTCGGCACGCCATGTAGGAATGAAAGGATGTGTGCCGCGCGTGTCCGAGCTGTATTCAAAACCGAAGCGCTGCATCAGACGCAGCGCATGGCGGTTCGTCTGCCAACCGGCGGCAGCGTGGGAATGCGGCGCTTCGCCAAAGATTTCGGTATAACGATCCACCGCGCGTTGCAGCTCGCGCCGTGTCCATTCGGCATCCTTGTTCACCACATAATCCTGCCAGCGGATATGGTCGAAACAATGAATACCGGTTTCAAATCCCGCATCACGCGCGCCGCGCATGATGTCGGCGCATTTTTTGCCGATGTCCGGCGATGGCAGCAGCGTGCCATACAGCAGCGTCTTGATGCCGTAGTGCTCCACCACCGAGGTGCGCGACACCTTGCCGATAAAGCCCGGACGGAATACTCGCTTGATGGCGCGCCCGGTGTGGTCAGGGCCGAGAGAAAAAAAGAAAGTGGCCTGCGCATTATGGCGTTGCAAGGTTTCAACCAGACGCGGCACGCCTTCGCGGGTGCCGCGATAGGTGTCGACGTCGATTTTGAGGGCGAGTTGTTGGGTCATCTTGTTGTTGTGTTACGCGGCTTTACCAAACCGATGACTCATGTAGGTGCGAATTCATTCGCACATTAAAATCGTGCGGATAAATCCGCACCTACATAATCACACCAAAAAAGGGATGGTGAAGTTTCAATCTACCAACCCGCGCGCTTCTGCAACCTGGCCGCGATACGCGTCAAATATATTGCGCAGCGTGTCGGCCATATTGATAGACGGCTTCCAGTTCAGATCCTTGCAGGTATTGGTGATTTTCGGCACGCGGTTCTGCACGTCCTGATAACCCTTGCCATAGTATGCAGCCGAGGTGGTTTCGACGATCTTCACTTTTTGCGCGGAATCGCGATACTCCGGATACTCCTTCGCCAGCTTGAGCATCATGTCGGCGAGGTCGCGAATCGCGTAGTTATTGGCCGGATTGCCGATGTTGTAAATCTTGCCGGTAGCGATGCCATCCTTGTTGGCGATGATCTTCATCAGCGCCTCTATGCCGTCGTC
>JACREA010000053.1 GCA_016218465.1 Nitrosomonadales bacterium
CGGCAGGCGTTTTTCGGCAATTTCGAGCTGCGCCATGATCTTGATGCGCGAAATCAGCGATGCGTGGATCGCCTTCTTCGGCCTCACCACATCGCGCAGGCTGCCGTCGATGCGGAAGCGCACCACCGAAATCTGCTCGAATGGTTCGATATGAATATCCGATGCGCCTTCGCGCAACGCCTGTGTCAATAGCGCATTGATCATGAGGATCACCGGCGCGTCGTCGGCAGATTCCAGCAAATCCTCAATCGCGGGCATGTCCTGCATCAGTTTTGCCAGGTCGAGATCGGATTCGTATTCGTCGATGACCTGCGCCGCATCGCCGCCGGAACCGGCATAAGCTTTCGCGACCTCCGCTTCGAGGGCTTCGCGTGACATGGATATAAGCCTGATACGCCCGAAACAGCGGCTCACTTCCGCGATCGCACCCGGAGTGGTCGCATCCGACACCCAGACTTCGACGGCGCTATCTCCGGCGCTATTACGCTGCGCCAACAGTCCGAAATCGCGGGCAAATGCATAAGGTAGAAGACGGGCATCAATCATGGCATCAATAAATTCAGGTTGTTACGCATAAACAGCGTGGATTCAGGCTGTTCATCCAGCCAGCGGATGACTTCATCAACCGGGCTTTTCTTGATGCACTCGGAAAGGGCGCAGGTATCCAGCAGCCAGCTCATAGCGCAATTTTTTCTACCGCTATCGCGGCGGCTGAAATTTTTTTTGCATCTTGCGGTTGCCAGGCAACACCCATAATGATCACCCCGTCTCTGATACCAGCCAAATCTTGCCAGGCGGATCCGATTATAGCGGCACATTCCAAAATACGCACATAGCCCAATAACACTGCCGTAGGGTGCGCTTGCGCACCAGATCACTCTCCAAAACTCTTTCCATCATTTCGTCTCAACAACACCGCCCCAATCTTCCGGGTACACTCCTGCTTGCACATGGCGATGAAAGGTCGAATAGGGCCAATCGACCACCTTAGGGAGATGGAAATTCCTAAAATACCGTTAGCCACACCCCCCCCATCCCAGCCTTCCCCCGCTTGCGGGGGTAAGGAGTTGAAACCCCCTCCCGTGCACGCGCAGCGTGCGGGTGCATCGGTGTGCGCCTTCGCTCTGCGCAACACGCATAGCCCCCTCCCTTGCACGCGCAGCGTGCGGGGGAGGGTTGGGGAGGGGGTGTGTTTTGGCTGGTGTTGCATAATTTTCAAGCGCACTTTGCCGATCGCGTTGCGCAGAGATTCGCGGCAGCGCGGATCGGCCAGCAGAGCCTGGCGGCGGTGTGTGGTAACGGTGAAAAAATAAGTGGCGCCGGGAATGTCGGCGCGTCGGTATTCTGGCATGTGGGCATTTTAGCTTGAAGCGCATGGTGCGCAAGCGCGCCCTGCAATCCGGGTTGAATCGTCTGGATTCTGGCCTGCGCTATTTCCCGATTTCCGGGCTAAATTTTGCTGCTGGGCAAAATTTTGATTTAAATTTTAAGTTACTCATGGAACAAAATGATTTTCATGGGATATTTGAAGAATATTACCAATCCAAGGTTTATTGTTGGGTCATTGTTTGGTTAATGTATGGTTGACAGAAAAAAAAAGGTGGGCGAGAATCAGGTCGATTAAAAGTTTTTTGCATGTTTTCGTATCGAACTGAAATTTTTCTGAGGGTATAGTCATGAAACGGAGTCAGAAGGAAACAAATAGCTTTTTGCCGGTTTTTCTCTCTATGGTACTGGTTTTATTGCTAGCCGCTTGTGGAGGAGGAGGGGGAGGGTCGACTCCCGCTTCCGCATCCTGTTCAGACGGGATAATGAATCAAGACGAGACCGGCATTGATACTGGTGGAGTTTGTGGTGGTGGCGCCTCACCGACGACGACCATCTCCGGCAAAGTGACTCTCTCGAGCGCCGTGACCGGGAAACCGGTCATGATGGCTGCGATGCTCAATAAAGCCAGGTTGCAGCAGGCTGGAAAAGGGAAGAAGCCAGCCGCAAACCAGGGCTCAAACCTTCTGAAAGCATTATCGGCAACAACCCTCGGTGCTACAGCTTTAAATTCTGCAACAATCGAACTTTACGATGCTGATAAACCGGAATGGCTCTCCCCAGTCGCTGTTGCGTTATCTGACGGCACCGGTACTTATACACTCGACGCACTCATTAATGGGGCTTCAAATTTACAGGCGGACGGCATTACTCCAGGGTATACAGACGGCGATCCCATTCCGACCGGAAACTATACAGTCATAGCCAGCAAGTATGACTCCGGCTACGGCAAGCTGTTTGTTGCCGTTCAGGCGATAGTCAAGAAATTTTCCGGAGCGGCTACAGGCAATGACCTCGAGGCTCAGGACAGCAATGCGATCCCGTCAGTGATTTCCATGCTCGGCCTTTCAAAGAATGCCGACGGCACCTTCGGCAGCTCGACCACCCCCGTTCCCGTGAACGCCAATATCCAGGTCACCTTCAGCATGGCGATGGCCCGTGTAAGCGTGGTGGACGGAATGACAATAGCCGCATCTGACGGGACAGTTGTAAGCGGCAAATGGAAGGTAGCTCCAGACCTCAGCGCCGTGACCTTCTACCCTACCAGCGATCTGACCCCCAACACCGTTTACACCATCACGGTGGGCGGCGGCAAGTCATTAAAGACCGCTAAAAACGTTTACGGCAAAGCGATAGCAGCCGATGTGAAGGGCACCTTCAAGTCTTCGGCAAAAGACCTCACCCCGCCAAGCGTTATCAGGAACAGCCCGACTACCGCATTCGTAAACAGTATGCCGATCACGACTCCGATCCGGATTGGTGCGGACGAAGAGATCGATATCACTTCGTTTGTTATAACCTCATCCCCGAGCATAGGTGATAAGCCGGCCATCAAGTACGTTGGCTTGAGCGCGGCTGCGGCGGATGTTAATTACCCGTATATTTACGAGATCGTTCCATCTTCCACGCTGCAATTGGCTACGCCGTATACCGTCGGCGTGAGCGGCGGTCTGGACATGGCCGGAAACGCGATGGTGGGATCCACCGCGATCAACTTCACTACTGAAACGACTTCTGCCGGCGTTACAGGCACAACCACGACCGAGATCAACGCTCAGTTGGGGGCCAAGGACGTGCTGGGTAAATGGGTCAGTGCCATGAACGCAAGGAATTCGGCATTGCTTTCAACCTATATGAGCGGAGGTTTCTTCTGGATAAATGACACCACCGCCCACGGCATGCAAAGTGAAGACCTGAACAAGGACGGGCGATTGAGCCTGAACGAGTTCACCTTCATGCTGGACAACTGGTTCAAGGACCTCGACCGGTGCGGCTCCACGGTGACCGGCGATGTGGACACTGCAAATACAAATGTACCCGGCGGCATCGCTGTAAACGGCGCTACCGCAACCATCGCCTTTAACCTCACGGCTACGCCGACCAACACGACCGATCCTACTTGCGCCGATAGCGGACCCAAGAGTGCGTTGTATGCAGTGATGGAAAATATCAACCAGACATGGCTGATGACGCGCGGATCGGAAATCTGGCTGACGACATACCCGGCTGCACTGACCCCGATAGACCTGCTCTCTCCGGCTAACGGCAACCAGTTCGCCGACCCGTCACTCACGCCGGGCACGCCGCTCATCCCTGAATTCAAGTGGACGGCAGTCGATGTGGTGGCAGGTACCCCGGCATCCACCTATCTGGTAGTGCTGATCGACAACAATTCAAGGCAGTTGCAGCGCGGCTGGGCAGCGCTGGTGGACGGAAGCGCCACTGCCGCAGGCACCCCGATGGCGGTAAAGTTCAATGGCACGCCAGGGGATTACGGCACCATGTCTGTCCTGTGCCTGAGTCAGGATCAAATGGTGTGTCCGGGTGGGAACAACAACCCGCTGGGGTTCCAAAAGATGATCTCCGAGATCAAATCCGGGGGCAGTTATTCCTGGGCGGTGATCGGCTTCAAGACCAAGACTATTGCGGACTTCAAGAACCTTAATTTTGATCCGGCCGCGTATTTGGTCGCATCCAGCGCAAGCAACGGCTTCACCGTTAACGGTGTCTGGAAGGCGTTGACGATCTCGGTCGTTGGCTCGCCGAGTGGTACGTCCTATACCTACTCCGACAACGCCGGCGGATACAATGTCGGCGCTGATAACAGTGTCACGCTGACGGTCGTTTCGCCCAATTCGACAGCAGTGACCGGCGGTGCTTACGTAAACGGCTACACCTCGACGAACTACCCGCTGAATTTTGCCGTGGTAAACGGGGTCAACACGGCCACCGCTACCATAGCCCTGTCCAACAAGCGGAACTGGGTGGATGTAGGCGACGGCAGCGGCACCGGCATAGGTGTGAGCTTTGGCATATTTACGACCGGTGGAACGATGCCCAAGATAGGAGGCTCGGCCGGTCTAGCAGTCACTGCCAAAACGTGTACTGGCGGTGTGGCGACCCTCGGAACTCAGGATGCATGGGGGTCTTACACTACCGCCGATACCTGCACGGTCAGCGTATCAGGAAGTTTGGATCTGTCGATTACCGGCACGTTATATATCAATGTCGGGAACAACAACGGCCTCGGTAATTACAACAATCAGATCACGCTGGCCCCTGGTGCAACCAGCTTCAGCGTAGTTGATATCCCTGTCTATAAAGGGCAAAACTGGGTCTCGATAAGCAACTGGAACAATACGACGTCCGAAAACAATTGGAACGGCTTTAATGTGGATACCCAGGCGGGAAGCACCTATGTCCAGCCGATTACCGCGACAGTTACCGGCCTCACTGCGACTTCCACGGACTTCTGGCAGTCTTCATGGGATGCCGGTGCGGCAGCCAGCGTGACGCTCAACGTCACGATGCCTTCCAACAACGGAATGGGTAATAATGGTATCTGTGATCAAAACTGGATGAATTGTCAGCCATTAACGATTACGGGTACGGCCCTGAATGCCATCACGGTAACCCTCAATAATGGCTGGAATTACATCAGCCTTAGCGATGGCGCCAACAACTGGTACACGGTCAATATCTACACCACGGGCGGTACTGTTTACACGCCGCCCAATGTCGTGACCAGCGTCACAGGCGGGGTGGCTACCGGGACTCCGGCAGCGGGGGGCGGATACTTCCAGTATGACGCGGGTTCTTCATGTACCGTAACCGTCAACGGCACGACCACCAGTGCTTTGCCTATGAATGTGTACATGAATTACTATAACAGTACAACATTCGCGTCGGTTTCCGAGTGGCAGTCCGTAACACCGACAGGACTCGTTTCACCTTACAGCTACTCATTCACCCAGAATGTCTACACCGGCATTAACGCCAACTCCATAGACATCTACGATGGAAACTGGAGCTGGCAGGGTGTGCAGGTCAGTACAACCTGCGCGACCGGTCCGGTGGTGTTTGGTGTTAACCTCCAAACTGCCACCCCCGCTGGCGTTACTGACGGCACCAGCGCTCTCACGGCAGACGCGTATGGAACCTATAACACCACGGTTTCGACTGTGACCGTAAACGGTACGGCAAAAACTGGCAGTACCATTACTGCCTACGTTTCCGGGCTGTATTACGGTACTGTTACGACAACGGCGAGTGCTGGAACATACTCCATAAACCTTCCGATCTACACCGGATATAACTACATATCCCTGACCGACGGGAGCAACTGGTCCTATCTGAATGTAAGCACGACCGGTGGGACAGCCTATACGCCGCCAATCAATGCAGTAACCGTGAGCGGGTCTACGCTGTCGTCGGGAGGCGGGGTATCCGATACATGGAGTTCCTGGAACACCAATCTGGGTATCGTAGATATCGGCGGTTCAGCCTCGGTCAACGGCACAGGCACTTATTACCTGTCGGGCAGCTACACCTCTACCTCCGGAAGCCTGACTATCTCCGGCGGGGCATTCTCGCTAACCGGTGTGGTTCTGGACTATGGCTACAATTACATCACGCTGTATGATGCCAACTGGAATTCATACTCGCTGACGATTTACACGACAGGCGGTACAAATGCTCCGGTCAAGGTGGTCGCGATAACAAGTCCGTTGCAAAGTGCAACAGCGAGCGGTGCGGTTGTAGTGACGGGCACGATTGACACTGCCTTTGCGCCGGTATACGTCTACGCTTACACATATGACTATACAACCGGTTTATCGACTTACTACTCGAACCAGGCGGCCGATCAGGCAGCCGGGTATCAACCTCTCACGTATAGCGCTGGTACATTCTCGTTCAGTGCATCGGTTACAGCTGGTGATACAACTGTCATCGAGACCTATGCGTATGATGCAAACTGGTTAGGCCACGGTCATGGTATCTATGTGAATAATCCCGCCGGTTATACGGATTACTTCTATAAACCGGGCAGCAAGGCTTCTGCCGGGAGTGCCAAGGCCAAGGCGCATCGGACGGAATTCGTCAAGAGGATGAAGAAGCACTAAGCATGTTGTTTTAAAGCATGGCTGAAGAAGGGGTGGGGTTTTCCTCACCCCTTTTTTTGTCTTTAAAATGGGTTGTTCCATTTCGCAATAAAAAGCGGAATATGCAGGGCGCGTTCCACGCACCATCGTTGTATCAAAGGCGGTGCGTAAACGCACCCTGCATAATAAAATACCAGTGGCGACAATAGGTGTTGCCAGATGATTTCTTCAATCCGAAGCGCTACTATGTGCGCATTCAAATTGATCTCAAAGGTGACATCATGGCGACTATGAGTATTCGAGGGCTGGACGATAAGGCGCTGACCCGGCTCAAGAATCAGGCAGCGCAAGAGGGTAGCAGCCTCAATAGCCTGGTTTTGCGCCTATTGCAGGACACTGGCACTCCGGTTCAGTTGAACGCATTAAAAAAGTTTGATGATCTCGATACCCTGGCGGGTACCTGGAGCACGAAAGACGCGCAAGCCTTTGAGCGCAACACTGCTGCTTTTGCCGAGGTTGACGCGGCGCTGTGGAAATAAGCGATGCGTCCCATTACCCCGCGCGTAAAGGTTGTTTCCGGCACGACCGCCACAGCAGATCTGTATGCGCTGGTCTATGCCGCACTGCGCCGCAAAGGACAGCCCATTCCCCCTAATTCCAATTCCAGTTAGAAATGCCGATAATCAAATCCGTTCGTGGTGAGCCTGTCGAACCACAGTTACCTTACAAATGCTGGCCTTCGAATCTCAGGCCGAACGGTTTGAGGTAACGAATTAATGGTGTTTCTATCTGGAAATAGAATAACGTGCTACGAGCTATTTGAGTATGGTGCAATAAAAAATCCGCCCGCATAACGTGGACGGCTTTGCAATAGTCTCCGACCCCAATAGTCTCTGCGCTTGCGCGCAACGCGGTGGCGGCGCACCAATGCAAAGCGCCCCGAACTCTGGGCGCTTTGCGGTGTGGCAGAGATCAATCAAGGTCCGCCTTGTGGGTTCGTCGTTGATTCGCTCGATCAGGCCGCCTCAAGCTCGCGCGCTGCGGCTTCTAACAGCGCGTCTGGTACGCCACGCTTCTTCAGCACCTCGATCAACCGCGCTGTTTTACCGAAGGCGTACTGCGCTTCATCGCGGCGCAAGCCCTCGCCGATATAGGATTTCATCAGCGACTGATAGCCCGAAAACCCCCGTTGCGGTGCAATTTCTTTCATCGAATCCACCACGTCTGCCGGCATACGCACGGTGATAGAAATGAGCGGGCGATCTTTGGCAAGCCGCGCTTTAATACGTTCAGGAATTTTCATGATCTCGCCTTTCTTCGTTAGTCGCCTTGCGGGCGGAAATGATGCGGATGGTTTCGCCTTCAATCTCGATATGCACAACAAACAGCAGTTGACCAACAACGTCAAAACCGATGATCGCATCGCGCGCTTCATCATTGCGCCCCGCCTCGACCAACCGGAAAAACGGATCAAAAAACGCCGTTGCGGCCTGCTCGAAACTAACGCCATCGTGTTTGATCGGATTGCCCGCCGCTTTTTTAGCATTCCAAATAAAAGCCGTGCCGTTCAGCTCGTGGTGAATATCCATGAGCTACATTCTAATTTATGTATGTGCTTTGTCAATACAAAAATAGCCGGCGCACGAATGACGATATATTGTGATGCCCGAAAAACAAACTGCCCGCGCAAGGCGGGCAGCTTTGTTTGTATAGGTTTGGGCAAAGCCTGCACCGAGATTCGAAGGGCATAGCGTGCATTTCAAAAAGGAATGTGAGCCCGACCCCAATTGACACTAAAACCCAACGCATCGAGACGGTATTACTGGATCTTACGCACCTTGCTGTTAAAGGCATCCGCCACATACAGGCTGACGCCGTCGGTGGTGATTTCCTGCGGTTTGAAGAATGCCGCCGCTGTACCAGTTCCGTCGGTCAGGCTCCATGCCCCCGAGCCCGCCAGCGTTGTCACTACTCCTGTGGCGATCACGATCTTGCGGATCGTGCTCTTGCTGGTGTCCGTCAGATACAGGTTGGTTCCGTCACTGGTGATCCCGCGCGGATCGGTGAAGGATGCCGCCGTGCCTGTGCCGTCCACGGAGCTGACGGCGCCCGAGCCCGCCAGCGTCGTGACTACACCGGTAGCGATCACGATCTTGCGCACCTTGCCGTTGCCGCTATCGCCCACATACAGGTTGGTGCCGTCGGTCGTGATGCCCCAGGGCGCATTGAACGAAGCGGCTGCGCCGGTCGCATCGGTCGATCCGCCGGTTGCGGAACCAGCCAGCGTCGCCACCACGCCGGTGGAGATGACGATCTTGCGGATGGCGTTCGAGTCGGTCAGATACAGGTTGGTGCCGTCGGTGCTGATGCCGCCCAGCGCCTTGAAAGAAGCTCCGGTACCGGTACCGTCGGTGATGCTGGCGGTTCCCGAACCAGCCAGCGTCGTGACCACACCGGTGGCGATCACGACCTGACGGATCTTCCTGTTTCCGAAATCGGCTATGTACAGGTTGGTACCGTCGGTGGTCACCCCGGCGAGCGCGTTGAACGATGCAGCCGTACCCGTGGCGTCGACAGCGCCCAGCGAGCCGGAACCGGCCAATGTCGTTACCACGCCTGTGGCGATCGGGATCTGGAGTATTTTGGCACTGGATGCCACGTACAGGTTGATGCCATCGCTGGTGATACCGCTGGGCGAGGCTGCCGAAGCATAGGTGGTCACTGCCGCAGTGAGCGTCGGCACGACACCCTGACGTGCTCCGCCCATCTGGGTGCCGACAGCAGAACCGCCGCCGGAAGCAGTCACATTGAACGTCCCCACAGTCACCACGCCCGTGCCGTCAAAGTTCGAGAGCGTGATAGTGGAATTGCCTGCCGTCAGACCAGCCGGAACGGTGACGGTGACCGAAGTCGCCGTTGCCGAAGAAACCGTAGCCACAGACGTACCGAACTTGACCACAGGTGCAGGCGTGAAGTTGCCCAGGTTTGTGCCGCTGATGGTGACGGTCGTTCCAATTGCGCCCGTGGCTGGGGTAAAGCCGGTTACTGTCGGCGCCGTACCGCTGGCAGAAACGGTGCTATGCACACCGGTCATATCCGGCAGGTTTCCGGTGAACGTGCCATCGGCCATGAAATCGACGGCACCTGTTGTGCCGAATTCCACATAGATCATCGTCAGCATATTGTCCTTGCAGATGGAATTGACAGTCTGCGCGGTGCCGTTGTAGGTCATGCTGCCGATGCTATTCAATACGAAGGTCGCTGCCCCGCCATCTGAAGTGAACGCGCCTGTATTGAAAGTGCCGGTGTTGCCGCTGTAGGTCTTGGCGTATGTCGCCATATCTCCGGAAGTCGGCACGCTGACTGCGCCGGAGGTGTAATGAGCGGTGTTGCAGGTAATAGCAACAACGCTTGCTGTGCCACCTGTCGTACTGCCCGCGCCACCGCCACAGCCTTCCAACAGTATGAGCGCCAGTACGACAGCACCAAATCCTTTGTTAAAAATAATCATTGCAGTTCCTTTTGCTGAAAATGAAGAGGGCGCAAAGCGCCCTCAAGTTGGTTTTCTTACTTGTATGCCGCTTCGTGATCCAGCACATGCATGATCATCTGCAGATGCGCGTCAGTCGATTTCTTGAAGGCGGTCGGGAATTTGGCAGCAACTGGCACAACCTCCTTTTCATCCAAGGCATCGGAGCCCTTCGAATAGTTGATGGTGACTGCGCCATCATCAACTTCAGACCAACGTGTGCCGTACTCTTTGCCGCCAGACATTAGGTCGGATATAAAACCGGAACCCTTGGGACCACCGCGGCTTTTGGGAGTCATGATGATGCCGTTGTCCACCGGTCGCCCCCACAGTGTGAAAGGAATCTTGGCTCCAACCGGGAACGCATTGAAAGCCGTCAGCCTGGTTCGAACCATGGGAGCTTGAGTCATGAGCAATTCGGTTTTGATCGTGCAAGCATCGTAGTTGAACTTCATCAGTTCGACTTCGAATCCAACGGTAATGACCCCTGCTCCCAGTTTTGCAGCGGCATCTATCCGATGGGCAGGTAAATTACCGGGTAAAACCACCACATCAAAATCATCTGCCATGCCGCGTGGCAGGCTGTACTCAAACAGTGGTACCGCATCGGGAACATAGATTGAATAACCGGCGGTCTCCTGTGAGCCGATTGCAGAAGCGATGCCGGGCAGATGCCCCATTACTGAATCTGCGCCATAAGGATTGCTGATGGCAGGTGCAGTCAGCTCAGCATATTTACCGCTATTCAATTGCCCTTTCAGGGCGGTGCTGAAATCGGATTGTTTTTGCATTTCGGCAAAATTCACAATCTGGAATCCGCGCTGTTTCATATCCGCTACAAACTTCTTATATAGCTCTTCCGTCACGCTTTGGAACAAAGTCTGATTGTCTTGCAATGAGAACAGACTAACCAAAGTACCCCTGCAATTCTTGTCCTTGGAATCCAGTTTTCCTGTCAGCGTCTCGCGAAAACGAACCTGAAAAGCGCCGATGACGAACTTCTTGGTGCCTTTCAAGCCATCGCCGTAAAAATCCACCTTCAGGCTGTTTTTTATATCGGCACTTGGATCTTTCGCAAGCTGTTCAAAATTAATGGCCTCCGGCATCGGTGGCGGCAAATTTTTACTGGCACAGCCAGTGAGTATGAATCCCGCCAACATGACGGGGACGGCCTTGCTGAACAAATGAATCTGCATTGCATCCTCCTTGATTGAATGTGTGACCTGTTTGCGCAGGTGGTGTCAGCGGTGAGTTGCACACTTCCTCGGGCAGGTGAATTTTCGGGGTGCGTGCTGCATTGCACAATCCCGCGTTCACGGGGGTAGCTTTCGCCGTGGAATTTGATAGAGTTGCCGCCCAGAAATCTCACGACCATCAAGATGCGCTTGCTGCACAAACGTCCCACCTATCTGTTGCTCCTGTTGTGGCTGGGCTGCCTGGCGGTCTGCGCCGCAACGGTGTGGCTGGCTTTGCAAGAGCCTTGGCTTGGGGTGAAGATGGCGGCGGAGGGCGGCAAGGTGCGCGTGGTTGCGGATGTCGCGCAACATATCCCGCCGGGATCAGAGGTGCGCCGTGTGATTTCTGCAACCGGTGTTGCACTTGATCTGCAAGCAACAGACATGATCGAGAACACCGATTACTTTCCCAGTTACGCCAAGAAAGATGAGTTTTTTTCAAGACAGTCCGCGATGAGTGCGATGTTGCATATGGGCGAGGTAGGTATAGTCTGGGTCACCAAAGAGGGCGCGGAGCGTACGGCTTTGATTGAGCCGCGCCCGCGCCCCTTGGCAAGTTTGTCGGCGATGTTCTGGTTCACGTTGCTGGTGGTGAGCACGGCGTTCATGATCGCCTGCTGGGTGTTTCTGCTGCGCCCGCAAGATTGGGGGGCACGTATGTTCGCGCTCACCGGGCTGACGCTGTTGATCGGGGGTATTACGGCAGCGCCTATGAGCGAACGAGCGCTGGCATTAAATGGCGCATGGTTCAGTGCGCTTGATGTAGTCAATTCGCTGTCGGCACATCTTTTGGGTGGCGCGATCGTCGCGATGTTTTTGTGCTACCCCCGTCAACTGGTCGCGCCGCGTACCCTGTGTTGGCTGCCATTGCTATTTCTCCCGTGGTGGTTGACCGATGTTTTTCACTTGTTGCCAAACACGGGTGAAACGTTGGTTGCGATTAGTAGCCTGATGTTGCTCGCATTTATCAGCGGCAGTGTGCAATGGCGGTTCACACGCGGCCAGCCTCTGGAACGCGCCGCACTGCGCTGGTTTATGCTATCCGTGTTACTGGGCTGTTCTTTATTCACTGTCACGAATGTCGTTCCGCTCATTTTCGACATGCCTGCTTTGCTTCCTATGGGCTACGCCATCGGCTTCTTCCTCATCATGTATGTCGGCATCGCGCTGGGGCTGCGCCGCTATCGCTTGTTCGATATGGATGAATGGGCGTATCGCGTGTTTCTGTGGGTAGCGGGCGCGACTTCGGTGATCGTGCTTGATTCACTACTGATATTTTCCGGCGCGACACAAAGCGCATCGCTGGGCATCAGCCTGCTGGTGTGTGGCTGGCTGTATTTTCCGCTCCGTCAATGGTTGTGGCAGCGCATCGTAAGCAGACATACGCCGAATTTCGAGAGCCTGTTGCCGGAGCTTTCCGCTATCGCATTTACCGCGTCGCCCAATGAGCAGCTCGCTCGCTGGGGGTCGTTATTGAAACGTATCTTTGATCCGCTGGAAATACGACAGGACGCGACTGTCAAAAAAAGCGGCGTGATTGAAGAAGGTTTGAGTTTGCAGATAACCGGCTGCGGCAAACTTCCCGCTTATTCATTGCGGTATGCCGGAAGCGGGGCGCGCTTGTTCTCCACTCGCGATGCAGTCTTCGCGACATCACTGGGGCAGTTGATGGAACAGATCATGAGCGGTCGCACCAGCTACGAGCAAGGTGTGACGCAGGAGCGCCTGCGCATCGGTCGCGATATGCACGACAACATCGGCGCACGGCTGTTGAAACTGATCCATCTTTTGCGTGGCACCTCAAACGCCGAGGTGGCACGTGATGCGATGAAGGATTTGCGCACCTCGGTTGCCGCGCTGGATGCTCAGCCCGTCCCGCTGCGCAACGCGCTGGCGGACTGGCGCGCCGAGGCCGGTTCGCGTTGCGAGGTGGCAGAGTGTCGCTTGCAGTGGCAGCAAAGCGATGAGTTGCCCGCCGTCGAGCTGCATCCGCACACAAAATCCACGCTGGAGTCGGTGTTGCGCGAGGTTATTACCAATGCGCTCAAACATGCTGCTCCCAGCCGTGTCAACGTGGAGATCGTTGCCGATGCTTCGCGGCTGCGCGCGTGCGTGGAGAACAACGGCAACATCGTCGATCCGCTTACATGGCAAGACGGTTACGGCCTTCGCAATATGCGCGGACGTTTGGAGGAATTGGGTGGCAATCTGAGCATTGCCACTGGAAAGAACGAAGTAAAATTGACGATAGAAATTCCCATGACATGAAGCTTGCTCTAATTTTGGAAGACATGCCCGAATCGCAAATGATGTTGCGCGAGGTCGCTGAGGCGGCATTTCCCGGTATCCGCGTGTGCAGTGTGGCGGATGTCGCCAGCGCACAGAAGATGCTTAACCAGTTTCAATTTGATCTAGCGCTTATTGATTTGTCGTTGCCGGATGGCAATGGCACGACGGTTGTTGAGGCGATGAGCGCGCGCTTTCCCGAATGCGTGATCGTGGTCGCAACCATCTTCGACGATGACGACCATCTGTTCCCGGCCTTGCGTGCTGGCGCACAAGGCTATCTGCTCAAGGATCAGGCGCCGGAACAATTGGTCAAACAGTTGCGCGGCATCAGCGAAGGACACCCGCCGCTTTCACCGTCAGTCGCGCGCCGTTTGCTGGATTATTTTCACGAGGAGCAGGAAGCGGTTGCCAACACCGAAGTCATCCCGGAAGTCACAGGGCAAACCATGCTCACACCGCGCGAACGCGAAGTGCTGGTGCAACTCACGCGCGGCATCAACATCGCCGAAATCGGCGCGGAGATGAACATCTCGCGCCATACCGTGGGCGACCATGTGAAGAGCATCTATCGCAAGCTCAATATCACATCGCGTGCCGAGGCGGCGTTGCAGGCAAAGAACATGGGGTTAGTCTAGGCGAGCTCGGTGGTAGAAACTCGCCATCTTGCTGAAATCGTGGCAATGTGAGATGTGGTAGCATAAAAATTGTTTATCACGTTGAA
>JACREA010000054.1 GCA_016218465.1 Nitrosomonadales bacterium
CCAGCCTGCATGCACATGCCATGGGGCCGGGCATCATGGGTCAACTCGTTGACGTGCATCCCGCAGATATATCTTCTTTGCGCAATTGCACGCGCTGTCATGCGCCACTTGCCGAGCAGGAAGCCAGCCTCATAAAACAGTTGCGCGGGAAGAAACACACCGATGCCTTGCACGAACAAGGACTGGTTTGTGCAGCTTGCCACGTCCGGAAAAATGTCCGCTACGGTCCGCCGCCAGCCCAAACATCGGCTGGGGGAAAATTGCCGCACAATGGCTTCGTCAGCGCACCGGCATTTGGGGACGGGCGATTTTGTGCGACCTGTCATCAGTTTGACAAGGATGGCTATGCATTGAACGGCAAGCCTCTGGAGAATACTTACGCGGAATGGCAGGCCTCCCCATATGCCAAACAAGGCAAGCAATGCCAGAGTTGTCACATGCCGGAGCGCCGCCATTTGTGGCGCGGTATCCATGATCCGGACATGACGCGAAAAGGCGTGACTGTAGAGGCAACCCAGCCAACCGTACACGATGGGTATGTATCTGCACGATTGACTTTGACCAATAGCGGAACGGGACATTATTTCCCGACTTATGTCACGCCCAGAGTGAGCGCACAAATATACCAAGTGTCAACCGGCAACAAACCTATTGAAGGGACACTGCGGGAAAAAATTATTGTACGGCAAGTATCGGTGGATTTGTCGGAGGAACTGTCTGATACACGTCTTGCACCCGGTGAGCAGGCGGTATTGGATTATCTCGTCCCACGTCATCCGGATGCACAGGGCATCATTATGCTGGTGCATGTAGAACCGGATTATTTCTATAGCGGCCTGTACCGTTCCTTGCTGAAAACAAAACCTAAAAGTAAAGGATCAACCCTGCTTCGCGCAGCACTGAAAAGCTCGCTGGAATCGGGATACGACCTTTACGTGCAGCACTATTCTTTATCAATACCTTCAGGTCACTAGTGTAGTGCGCCGTTCTGTTTGGAGCTTAAGCGACTATTGGCACGAATGACCTTTTGCAAGATGTCACGCGCACTGGCAGTCCAGATAAACGGCTTGGGTTTGCTGTTGTGATGTGCGACATATTCATCAATGGCCGCAACCAATTCAGGCACGCAGCGGAATACTCTCCGACGAAGGCGGTTTTCCGAGATGTCGCGGAAGAACCCTTCCACCATGTTCAGCCACGATGCCGAAGTGGGCGTGAAGTGCATGTTGAAGCGCGGATGCTTCTCCAGCCACTCCTGTACGTTGGGATGCTTGTGCGTGGCATAGTTGTCTGCGATCAGGTGCAGCGTTTTATCCTTGGGCGTTTCGCGGTCGACTTTCTTCAGGAACCTTAACCACTCGTCATGGCGGTGACGCTGCTGGCACCGGGCGATCACTGTTCCGTCCAATACATTGAGCGCGGCAAATAGTGTGGTGGTGCCGTTGCGCTTGTAGTCATGCGTCATCGTTGCCGCACGCCCCTTCTTCAAAGGTAGTCCGGGCTGTGTGCGGTCGAGTGCCTGAACTTGGCTTTTCTCGTCGCAGCAGAGCACCAATGCATGTTCTGGCGGACTCAAATACAAACCCACCACATCCTCTAATTTCTCGACGAACTTCGGATCACGCGAAACCTTGAAAGTCTCGATCAAGTGCGGCTTCAACCCGTGCGCCTGCCATATCCTGCGCACGGTCGTGGCGCCGACACCAGCTGTCTTTGCCATCGTGCGCGTGCTCCAGTGGGTGGCATGGCCGGGCAAAGTTTGCGTGGTCAAGCGCACCAGCTCTTGCGCATCAACCGCGGGCTTGCGTCCACCGCGCGGCAAGTCCTGCCCGATTCCGGCCAAACCGTCGCGGGCGTAGCGTTCGCGCCACCGCCCTACCTGAACACGCCCAACATCCAACTCTTCGGCGATCTGCGTGTTGTCGTAACCGGACGACGCCAATAAAACAATTTTGGCGCGCCGCGCCAATCTCACGCTCGTTGTGTTCGAGCGCGACAGCTTGGTCAATTCCTTTTCCTGTTCGGCTGTCAGCACGATTGTCGGGGCTACTCGCATTGTGTTTCTCCTGTCTCAATAACCGGAACATAGGACAGGTAGCATAATCATTAGTTCCGTTAATTACGGTGCATTACACTAGCGAGATGCTGAATTTCTTTCCTCAAAAACGCGCAAGGGCATAAACCGCAGTAGGGGGCCGGTTTGCCATCCCCCACCTGGTTAGGTATAGTTCTAGTACTTAATTAAGCACTAAAAGGAGTATTGATATGAATGCCATCCCAGCCCAGGAAATCAAGCGTCGCGGCATTGCGGCGGTGGATGATCTCATCGCCAAGGGCGATCTCCATGTGATCAGGAATAACCAGCCGCAGTACGTTGTGCTTTCCGAGGAGCGTTATCAGGATCTGATTGTGGCGGAACAAGAGGCGCATTACGCGCGTGTCCGTGCGTCGCTGGAGGACGTTAAAGGCGGGAAGGTCAAGAAGTTCAAGACCGCCGCCGATCTGCTGAAAGCGCTGGACGCGGATGAGATGGCGTAATGTACGCCATCGTTACGCCGCTCCAGTTCCTTCGCCAGGCACGCAAGTTTTTCAGGAAGCACCCAGACTTGCGGCCACGCTTCGCCGAGGTGCTCGGCGATCTGCAAAAAGATCCGTTCCGGCAACATTTGGAGTTGCACGCCCTGAGCGGCAAGCTCGCCGGTTGTTATGCCGTCAGCCTCACGTACAGTTACCGCATTACTCTGACCCTGATGGTTTCCGAAAAGGAAATCATCCTGCTTGATATTGGCAGCCATGATGAGGTGTACCGCTAAGTATTAAACATCCGGTGCAATGCGCTACGCTTATTGCATCCTACGATAACCCCGATTTCGCTATCTCCGCCCCATGCGGTAAAATGCCGCCCCATGACTAATCCCCAACTTTCCGTCGTCATCCCCGTCTATAACGAAGAGCAGGGCTTGCAGGCCCTGTTTGACCGGCTGTATCCGGCGCTGGACAAGCTCGGCATTTCGTATGAGATCGTGTTCATTAATGACGGTAGCCGCGACCATTCCGCAGCGATCCTGCGCGAGCAGTTCCAGAAACGCCCTGATGTGACGCGGGTGATCCTGTTCAACGGCAATTACGGCCAGCACATGGCGATCATGGCGGGGTTCGAGCAGTCGCGCGGGCAGCGTGTCGTCACGCTGGATGCGGATTTGCAGAACCCGCCGG
>JACREA010000001.1 GCA_016218465.1 Nitrosomonadales bacterium
CCACGGCGCAAAATTGGTGACGTTCGATGTCCGGTTATCAAACACGGCCGGGCGCAGCGATGAATGGTATCAGCCATTCCCGGGAACCGACGGGGCGATCGCACTGGCGATGGCGCATGTCATTATTCGAGAAAATGAAGTCGACCATGATTTTGTCAGCAAGTTTGTACAACCGGGTCTCGAGGCTATTCGCGAATGGCTCGCACCTTATACACCCGCATGGGCGGAAAAACAGTCTGGTGTATCAAGCGGCGATATCGAACGGCTTGCACTGGAATTCTCACGCAAGCGGCCTTCAGCCGTTGCGTTTACCAACCGCGGCACCGGAGCCCATTACAACGGCTTTAACGCAGAGCGTGCGGTCGTAATGCTCAATGCGTTGGTTGGCTCGATCGCCAAGCCGGGCGGATACTGCTATGGGCTCGAAGAGAAACTCTCAGCCAGCCGCTATCCGCAACCGCAACCGGCACCTGAAGCACCGAAGATTCGCACCGATCTGGAAGATCCTCCTGAATGGCCGCTGGCGAATCGCTGGCAGAAAATGAAGGTGGGCCAAATCGCATACGACTATCTCCGGCAAGGTCGAGCAAAGTTAGAGGTCTACCTGAGCTACACGATTGCTTCGCCGATGACGTGGCCCGAGGGGCGCACGACAACGGTAGAGGTGTTAAAGGATACGAACCTCATTCCGTTTCACGCCTGCTCCGACATCATATATTCCGAGATGGCGCATTACGCCGACATGATCTTGCCGGATGCGACGTACATAGAGCGATGGGGCATGGATATTCGCAACAATATCGAACTGCAGCACTATGTTACATTGCGTCAACCTATGGTGCCGCCACCGGCGGAGGCCGTGAGCTTTGCCGACACATTATTCGAAATAGGAAAGCGGCTTGGCCCAGAACAGGCGAAATACTTCCAGTTTGGAAACCATGAAGATTTTGTTCGACATCAATGTTCCAAATTACCCGCGACGGGACCCGACGGCAAGCAGTTCAAGGACGGTTTTGAATACATGAAGTATTACGGCGTGTACGTGGATACATCAAAGCCGAAAACTTTTGAGGTTTACCAGCGAGCACTGAGCGAAAAACAGCTTGCCGGCACACGAACCGATGAAAAAACCGGGGTCATCTACAAGACCGATGACAAGGGTAAAGAGATCGCCATTGGTCTCATGGTTGGGCAGGTGGCAGTACGCGGTTTTGCTACGCCGTCTCGAAAATTCGAAATCTATGCGCCAGAGGTTGAACGCATTGCCAGGAAAAGTGGAATGCAGGATGATGGTTTACCGGCATATCAGCCAATTCCGTCGCACCAGAATCTTCTTGAAGAGCGATTTATACTGACTACATTTAAATGGAATGTACATACGCAAGGCCGCACTGCGTCACAGAAGTATCTGTCAGAAATTGTGCATGACAACCCGATGTGGATGCATTCTTCGGCTGCCGCGAAACTGGGTGTAAAAACAGGCGACTTTGTCGAGCTCACTACATATCGGCCGGTGTCAGGTAAATTGGGAGATCAGGCCTATCACGGCACCGGTGAAAAGATTGGGTCTGCAAATATCAGGGTGTTCGTCACTAACGGCATCCATCCGAAAGTCGCCGCGGTTTCCAATTCGCTTGGATGGATGAGCGGCGGTCGCGCCAGCCAAGGTATTCGTGGCCGGCGGGAAGATATTGCCGCAAAGAGCATTGCACCGGATGCAGCGGCAGCGTTTGGACCGCAGTCAGATATTGATGATTTGGAATACGGATTGTGGTGGGACGAAAAAAATGGCGGGCGCGGAAACGGCGTTAACATCAATGCCTTGTTGCCGATCAATCCGAGCCCACTGGTCGGAATGCAATCGTGGTTCGATACCGTATGTTCTATCCGCAAAGTTTAACATTCTCAATCACCCCAAAAATTAAGCATGCGAAACGACTTGGCGGAACAGAAGGGCGGTTATTGAATATGCATTGTTTTTTCGGCATCCTGTTGTTGCTGGTCGCCGGCCATGCAGCAGCCGAAGTCCCTGTAGAGCGAGCGGTTAAATACCGTCAATCCGCCTATTACCTGATGGGGCAGCATATGTCTCGAATAAACGCTGTCATCAAAGGTGAGATGCCTTACAACAAGGCATTGCTGGAAAAGAATGCCGAGATTGTGGTGATGATGGGCGGTGTCGTTATTGATGCCTTTCCGGCAGGGAGTGATAGTGGCGCCACGAAGGCCATGCCGGAAATCTGGCGCGAAATGGACAAATTCAGGCAACTGATGCACGAATCACAATCTGAACTCGATAAGCTGCTTGCTGGGGTGAAAACTGGCAATATGGCAACCATTGAGGAGCGCTTTAGCGAAGCCAGCAAATCATGCAAGAAGTGCCATGACTTGTACAAAACAAAGTAAATGAAAACGGTACGCGTGTGGGATCTCCCGATCCGTTTGTTTCACTGGTCGCTAGTTGTATTGATCATCACGGCAATCATGACCGCAAAAACCGGCGGCAAGAAATTGGAGTGGCATTTCCTCATCGGCTACGCGACGTTTGTGCTCGTGGCATTTCGTATCCTGTGGGGAATGATCGGGAGCCGGTACGCGCGCTTTTCGAGCTTTCTATTCGCTCCCGGCACGATCATCGCGTATGTAACAAACAAGGACGCTGCCCGGAAAAAATACCTCGGGCATAACCCGGTCGGCAGCCTATGGATATTTGCATTGCTCGGCGTGGTGCTTCTGCTGATCGCAACCGGTCTGTTTGCCAATGACGATATCGCGAGCGAAGGCCCGCTGGCGAAATTTATTGACAAGGACCTGTCCGACCGCGCGACCTGGTTACATGTCCAAGTATGCGGCAAACTGGTTTATATGCTAATTGGGCTGCATGTCGCAGCCATCGCATACTATTACTTTATAAAGAAAGAGAATCTTGTTATACCGATGTTCACAGGTGACAAGACAGAGGACATCTAGGCATCAGGTGCCAATGGCTCAATATCTCACCAAACTCTATCTAAGGAAACACTGAACAGATCCCGAGTTGAGCTGTCGTAGTGAGCAGTTCGATTTTTGGATAATTGAGATGACACAAATGACGCTGGCCATAAATGGATTCGAGGCATAGCGAAAACAACCCGCAAGGCGGAGTTCATGTCGCGCATGGACACCCTACGTCAACATGACTGATGCATTAAAAATTATTCCAACTGTTATTGCCACGGCGAGTGCCGTTCGGAACTATAGCGTGCCAGATGTGACGCGCATTACCGATACCATGCGGCGCCCCATGCATGACTTGCGCGTTTCAGTTACCGACCGTTGCAATATGCGCTGCACCTACTGTATGCCAGGCGATGTCTTCGGTGAAAATCACTCTTTTTTACCGCGCGCCGAGCTGCTCAATTTTGATGAGATTGAGCGGTTGGCCAAATTGTTTATTCAATCAGGCGTGCAGAAAATCCGACTGACCGGCGGTGAGCCATTGTTGCGCCGGAATATCGAACGCCTCATCGAAAAGTTGGCCAGGCTGCGCACCCTGGAAGGAAAACCTGTTGAGGTCGCCATGACCACCAATGCAGTGTTGTTGTCCCAGCAAGCGCAGTCGCTCAAGGACGCAGGCTTGTCCCGTATCAACATCAGCCTGGACGGGTTGACTGAAGAAACCTTCCGGCGCATGAGCGGCTCGGATGTGTCCGTCGGCACTGTGCTGGACGGTATTGCAGCCGCGCAGCAGGCCGGGTTTGCTCCCATCAAGGTCAATATGGTAGTCAAGCGCGGTGCAAATGATCACGAAATCATCCCGATGGCCGGGCACTTCCGCAACAGCGGTGTCGTATTGCGCTTTATCGAGTACATGGATGTGGGCAGCACCAACGGCTGGCGCATGGACGAGGTGGTCTCGGCACAGGAAATACTTGAGCAGGTTGTCCAGCACTTCCCTATTCAACAGGTTGACCCCAACTACACTGGCGAAGTGGCGGAACGTTGGCGTTATGCGGATGGCGGTGGTGAAATCGGGGTGATTGCCTCAGTCACCCAGGCGTTTTGCCACGAATGCACCCGCGCCAGGATTTCTACCGATGGCAAGCTTTACACCTGCCTTTTCGCCAGCGGCGGCGCAGATTTGCGCGGTCCGCTGCGGTTGGGCGCAACCGACCAAATGCTAATCAGCCTGATCGCAGGGCAATGGAAACAGCGTAGCGACCGATACTCGCAACTACGCCATGCTGCAACAACCGCTCCGGCAGCGGAACGACCTAGGAAAAAAATAGAAATGTCGTACATTGGGGGATGATGGTATCGTCAAACAGAGGCATTGGAGTGAGAAATTTGCCGCACGCATGGGAATAGAGCGCGCTTGCGGTAACATGTTTTTTTGGGGTTTCATAAATCGGCAGGTATTCAAGTGAACGAATTAACTCATTTTTCAGATGCAGGGCGGGCACGCATGGTGGATGTCACGGAAAAGCCCGGCACTCAGCGCGTTGCGGTGGCCAGTGGGATATTACGCATGTTGCCGGAGACCCTGGCACGGATTCGGGCTGGCAACACCGCCAAGGGAGACGTGTTGACAGTGGCCGATGTCGGTGCGGTGATGGCGGCGAAACGCACCGCCGACATTATCCCGTTGTGCCATTCGCTGGCGCTCACCGGTGTGGAGGTCGAGTTCAGCGACATCATGGAACCCGATAACAGCGGTTGCGTGGGCATCAAGGTCGTCACGTCGGCGAGTTGTGTCGGCCAGACAGGCGTCGAGATGGAAGCCTTGTGCGCCGCCAGCGTGGCGCTGCTCACCATCTACGACATGTGCAAGGCGATCGATCGCGGGATGCGTATTGAGTGTGTCCAGCTGGAAGAGAAGCGCGGCGGCAAGAGCGGAGCTTGGCTTCGGGAAGATTCTGGAAAACACCCCCATTCATCTGTTGGATAAAAAGTGCCGCATAAATCCCCTCTCCCGCAGGCGGGAGAGGGCTAGGGTGAGGGGCGTTGAGTAAAACTACATTTTGTTGCATCGCATAGACCCTCATCCCCAATCCTTCTCCCGCCTACGGGAGAAGGGAGTGAAGGTTGAAGTGGAGCCAGTTGTTAAGACGCGCTGTGCAGGCAACGCGTATGTGGTTTCAGGATTAAATTTAGAGGAAGCAAGATGATCAAGGTATTGTTCTTCGGCCCCGTTGCGGAACGTATCGGCAACAATCAGGCGATGGTTGCATTCCGCCCCGGCATCCGCCTGCAGGAAGTGCGCGACGGGCTTGCGGCGCAATACCCGCAGGCATTCGAAATCGTCTGCTTCGCTGCGGCCAACGGCGAGCATGTGCGCGATATGTCGTTGCTGCTTTCAGACAACAGCGAAGTGGCATTCATGGCCAGGTTTTCGGGAGGGTAGGATGAAACCGGCAGTCAGAATCCAGCAGGAAGATTTTTCCCAGGATGAGGAAATCCGGGCGCTGCAAGCAAGCTCGAAACGCATGGGCGGCATTGCCACGTTTCTCGGCTGCGCACGCGATTTTTCGGAAGGACGCGAGGTGTCGGAAATCACCTTCGATGCCTACGGCAGCATGGCGTTGTCTGAGCTGAGCAGGTTGCGCAGCGATGCGATCGAAAAGTACAGCTTGCTGGATGCGCGCATCGTGCATCGCATCGGCACGGTCAAGGGCGGCGATAATATCGTGTTCATCGCGGCAGGCGCAGAGCATCGCGTCGCCGCACTGGAAGCCTGCCGCTGGATGATTGACGAGCTGAAGCATCGCGTGCCGATCTGGAAAAAGGAAATCACGCCGCAGGGCGAAGCATGGGTGAAACCGCATCCATGAAAAAGGCTTTTGACTATGTCTAAAGTGTTCACTTTCGTAGGACACTCCGGTTCCGGCAAGACCACGCTGATCGAAAAACTGCTGCGCGAACTGAGCGGTAGGGGGCTGCGCGTGGCGACGATCAAACACGCGCATCACAAGGTGGAGCTGGACACCCCCGGCAAGGACAGTTGGCGATATAAGCAGGCAGGGGCGGTGATGAGCATGCTGGTCACGTCCGACGAACTGCAACTGGTTGCTGATGCAGTTGACCGGCGCGAACCGCAACAGTTGGCACAACGTTTTTTGGGCGAGGCTGATCTGGTGCTGGCGGAAGGTTTTTCACATGCGGACGGCGATAAAATCGAAGTGTTGCGCCGCGAATGTTCTACGGCTCCGCGCTGCGTTGCCGAAGATGGGCTGATCGCGATGGTCACGGATGTCGAAGGGGTTTATCCGCAGTTACCGCATTTCGCACTCGACGATATAAACGGAATCATCCGGTTCATGCTGGATCGTTTGCCAGGATGATAGCCGACTGCACCGCGATCATATTGGCAGGCGGTGACTCGCTACGCATGGGGCGCGACAAGGCGAATCTGTTATTGGGTGATCAAACACTGTTGCAGCGGGTGATCGCAACCATGCAACAAGTATTTCCGCACGTTATCGTCAGCGTCCGTTATCAACGTCCCGAAATAAATTTTCCTCAAGTCTGCGACGAATTGACCGATGGCGGGCCATTGGCTGGACTCTCAACAGCATTGAATCAAATCACCACACCATGGGCTTTTGTGGTGGCCTGCGACATGCCTTTCGTCATGACAGCCGTGATCGAGCGATTGGCGCAACGCCGTGGAGAGCGCATGGCGGTTGTGCCGGTGGTGAATGGACAGCCGCAGCCGCTGGCGGCATTTTATGCGCGCGGTTGTTCGGTTGCGATACGAGAGATTCTGGCTGGCGACGACAAGCATAGTCTGCGTGCGCTGCTTGAACGGTTGGATGTTTGCTATGTGGACGAAACGGGTTTGTCTGATGCCGATCCGCATTTGCGCAGTTTTTTCGATCTGGACACGCCACAGGATGTGGCGCAGGCTTTGAAAATGGGTACATTGAAGACAGGTTGAGCGATGGAA
>JACREA010000002.1 GCA_016218465.1 Nitrosomonadales bacterium
AAAGAAAATTACCACCGCGATTACCGATTGCATGGCAGGCGGATCAGATCGGGGCGATTAAACCCGGATAAACCATTAGAAAAATTGCGTCATACCGGCGAAGGCCGGTATCCAGCAATAAAAAACGCTCCGCAAAGCGGACAAAACCAAGGTGTTGTCCCACTTAAGTGGGAAATTGTTTAATCATCTGGATACCGGCCTTCGCCGGTATGACGCAATTTTTCTAATGGTTTATCCGGGTTTAATCGCCCCGATCTGATCCGCCTGCCATGCAATCGGTAATCGCGGTGGTAATTTTCTTTCTGGGCAAACAATCCTGTACGGCCTGTCCTTCATTCATGGTGACCCTATGGTTCAATTTGAAAAGGTATATAAGCAAATGCTGTGATTCTGTGAGGCAAATAAATTTTTGCCAAGTTGATGATGAATGCGATTTTCTGTATTGACTTTATTTTTCAAACTAGACATTATTCGCTCGTGTGGTCGCGCCGAACTCGCTCGGACGGAAAATAAGCAGATAACAATTTTTATCGCGACACATCGTATCTGAAGAATAATTCGCTTTACTAGTTCGTTCATGCTGGCAGAAGCAGGCATGGGGTCATTTGTTTGCCGGGGGGAGCCTTTACAATGCGCTGTTTGTTAAGTTTATTTATCTTGCTGATGGGATTGTTTGCCACTGTAAGCAGTTATGCAGCCGATGCACCGCAGCCAGCGCTAACGACTGAGGATAGTTTAGGTCCGCAAGTCGTTCAGCCAATCGAGTTTCCTCATGATCGCCATGCGGGCCTTCGTAATCCGGGCGAACCAACCAATAGCGATCCGCTTAAGGGTGGCATTGAGATCGACTGCATGAATTGCCATACCTATGCAAGACGTAGTGCAGTCGCGGGGATTCCGCCGTTGCAAAAATGTATCGGCTGTCATCAGAGCATTGAGTCCGTGCGCAATAAGCCTCGTATCCAGGAACTGTTCAAGTACTGGGAGGCGAAAAAACCGGTTCCATGGAAGAAGGTGAATGACCTGCCCGATTTTGTACGTTTTAACCACGAGCGTCACATCAAGCGTTTCATAGAGCAGCAAAATCGCCCGACTCAGGAGGCATGCGGCTATTGCCACGGCGACGTGAAACAGATGACGGTTGCGCGTCGCAGCAAACCCCTGTCCATGGGTTGGTGTGCAAGTTGTCATCAGAAAGCTCATCCGGTGACGGCAGCAGGCGGGACGCCGGTTGGCAATCAGGACTATTGGTATAGCTTCCAGAAGCCAGCCGCCGATGCAGCCGGTGGCGAAGTCAAGACGCAAGACACTAACAATATCAAGGCGCAGGGCCCTAACGATTGCTGGCAATGCCACAAATAAACGGGCATGACATTTCAAGAATTTTCAAGAGAGGTTGTGATGATTGACAGCGGTCTGGATCGGCGTGATTTTCTGAAGGTGTTGGGCTGGGGCGGCGCAGCAGTTGCGCTAAGCGGCTGTGGCAACACCTCTGTTGAAGACGGTAAGGAAACGGTGGTTTCCTATGTGGAAGCTGCGGACTATGTGATTCCCGGTATCGGTGTGTATTACAACTCGACCTGCGCGCAATGCGATGCGGGTTGCAGCATCAATGGCCGGGTACGCGAGGGGCGTGTGTTGAAGCTGGAAGGCAACCCTGCTTCCATGATTAACCATGGCAAGATTTGCGGTTTGGGGCAGGCGGGGGTGCAACACCACTACAATCCTGATCGTGTGCGCGAGCCGATGCTGCGTAAGGGCGACAAGGTTGAAACCATTACCTGGGACAAGGCATACGCGCTGATTGCAGAAAAGCTGAACGGCGTAAAGGGCGAAGAGATTGCGTTCGTGAGCGGCGGGGTGAGTGGTCATCTCAAGGTATTGCTGGGTAACTATCTGGCCAGCATTGGTTGCAAGGATCATTTCGTGTATGAAGCGCTTGCACCGGCTGTGTTGCGCGCTGCCAACAAGAAAGCCTATGGCGTAGAGATGCCGCGCTTCAATATCAACAAAGCCAAGGTGGTACTGTCTTTCGGTGCCGACTTTCTTGGCAGCTGGGTGTCTCCGGTGCATTTCTCGCAACAATATGCACGGTTCCGTAAAGGCGTGGATGGTCAGCGTGGCGTGTTGATTCAGGTGGAATCGAAGATGACCTTGACCGGCGCAAACGCGGACCGCTGGGTCAACGTGCGTCCGGGAACCGAAGGCATCCTGGCATTGGGTATCATCAACGAGCTGGGTATGGCCAGTGGCGATATCGCGGCCGCAGTGAAAGGCTATGACAGAGTTCGTGTCAGCAAAGAAACCGGCGTCCCGGTTGGGCAAATCGACAAGATTGCAGCCTTGCTGAAATTGCGCTCACCTAGTCTGGTGTTGGCGGGCAGTGCAGTGGAAGGTTATGCGCATGGCTCGCAAAATGCCGCTGCAATCAATTTGCTCAACCATGTGTTGGGCAATGTTGGCAAGACAATCGAGGCCTCAGTCTCCGTACCATTCCCGCAAATGGCTCCTGCGAAGGGCAATACTGCCGCGCTGAAGTCGTTGAACGACGGCCTGGCTGCCGGGAAATACAAAGTGTTGTTCAGCTACGCGGCCAATCCGGTATTTACCGCGCCGGGTGCATTGAAGTTCAGGGACAATTTTGCCAAGGCGGGTTTCAGGGTGGCGTTCGCACACTATCTTGATGAAACCGCGTTGCAGGCAGATTTGGTGTTGCCGCTGGATTCCGCACTGGAAGATTGGAATACGCAGGTTCCCGAGTACATGGCCGAAGGCGCGCAAATCAACATTCAGCAGCCGCTGATGGAAAAGTTGCATGCCAATACACGTGGTATGGGCGACATTCTGCTGGCATTGGTCAAACAACGTCGTGCCGAAGAGTACAAGAGCTTTGACGACTATTACGCCTACCTGAGGGCCGCAATGTTGCAGAACAAGGGCGCGCTTGGTGGTAGCGGCACCGATGACGACACCTTCTGGAACGATACCCTGACCAAGGGCATCGTCAGGCTGGCAGGTTCGGCTGGGGTGTTGTCCGGCAAAGCCAGTGCGGCAGGATTGACGCTGCCGGCTCCATCTGCCGCAGATGCGCAATATCCGCTGCATTTGATTCCGGGTGTATCCGCCAGTCTGCGCGATGGTCGCCATACCAACCAACCCTGGCTGCAGGAATCGCCGGATCCACTGACTACCATCGTGTGGGACTCATGGGTGGAGATTCATCCTAAAAAAGCGGCCGAGCTAGGTATATCGGAAGGCGACATCGTCGAGGTTGCTTCCAAGAACGTCTCTATCAAGGCGCAAGCATATTTGTTCCCCGGTATTCACCCGGACGCGATTTCTGTTCCGCTAGGCCGCGGTCACGAGGCGTTGGGCCGTTATGCCAAGGGTTATGGCGCGAACCCGTTCCAGATTCTGGATGCGGTATTTGACCAGGAAACCGGCGAATTGGCGATGCACGAAACACGCGTCAAGGTCAGCAAGACCGGGCAACGCGTTGTCGTGGTCAAGGATGAAGGTGCCGCAGGTGGCAAGCAAATGGGCAGGAAGATTGCCGTGAGCGTGTCCACCGATGAAGTCGATCTTTCGAAGGAGGTTTAAGGTATGTCGGTAAACAATCTATTGGAGAACTGGGCACAGTTCCGTCACTTCCATCCGGTTGATGACAAACCGCATGATCCATACAAGTGGGCGATGAGTATCGACCTTGATGCCTGTACCGGATGCAACGCGTGCAGCGTGGCTTGTTATGCGGAAAATAATTTGCCGGTAGTGGGCAAGGAGAAATATCAACACGGCCACGTAATGCACTGGATACGCATCGAACGTTACTGGGACGAGCACCTCGGTGTTGAAGGTGGCAGCGATTTCCCCGACCAGGGTGCGAAATTCCTGCCGATGATGTGTCAGCAGTGTGAAGCTGCACCTTGCGAAACGGTGTGTCCTGCTGCCGCGACCAACCATACTGCGGATGGCTTGAACTCGCAGATTTATAACCGTTGTGTCGGTTCGCGCTATTGCTCGGCCAACTGCCCGTTCAAGGTGCGTTATTTTAACTGGTATGACTATCCCACCACCGACAACGTTTGGCCTGCCGAAATGAATCAGCAGCTTAATCCGGATGTGACGGTGCGTACAAAGGGTGTGATGGAAAAATGCACGTTCTGCGTGCAACGCCTGAATGCCGCCAAAGGAACAGCCAAGAACGAAGGCCGCCTCGTGCATGATGGTGATGTGCAGACGGCCTGTCAGCAAGCCTGTCCGACCAGTGCCATTACTTTCGGCAATCTGGTTGATCCCGATTCAAAAGTGCACAAGCAATGGCAATCCCAGCAGGTTGAGTTGGACAAGGATGCGCAAGTCAAGGATCAAAAAGAGGGGGGGAGTGGATTGCGCGGGTATCGAATTTTTGAAGAGTTGCGTCCCTATCCCTCGGTGATGTATCTGGAGCGGGTACGCGAAAGTGCCGTTTAATCCGAAAAACTTTTGGCCGGGCACCCGGTTGGCAAAATTACTGCAATTTCTCTAGGAAACAACAATGAAAGATATCCGTGAAGACATAGCTTGGGCGCAGATTAACCAGGACGTGCTGAAGAGCATGGAAAGCCCGAGAATACTGTATTGGGTCATCCTGTTTTTCGCGTTCGCAGCATTTTGCGTGGGCGTAGGTTGCGAGGTGTATCAGTACCGGGTCGGGCTAGGCGTGGCGAATAAGAACAACCCGCATGC
>JACREA010000003.1 GCA_016218465.1 Nitrosomonadales bacterium
GCGATAGCGATTTCCTTGCGTCCCCATGCAGCCAGGGACATATCGGCGACTTTGTAATCGGTGAAATTTTTTGCGGCAGAGTTCATAAATATTGCTCCATTCATAAGTGGTTAATGAATGGGCGCCGTTGCAACTATGACTACACTCCCGAGCCTGACAGACATTGCTGCTGCAGCGCCCCTCGAGAGAGCAGGAATTCAAGCCATGAAGTTCACAGAGTCATCGTCGCGAACTCTCTGTGATCACCATTGCTTTGGTATTACATCCCGGCATCCGCACGCAACGCGGCTGCCTTGTCAGTGGCGGTGGCTTCGGCCACCGCTACGCGTTTTAACTTGCTGCGCAAGTTAGCCTACGCCGAAACAAAGGATAAGCACCTTTGGTGTGGCCTTACAGGCCAGCGTCAGCCCGCAGGGCTGCCGCCTTATCCGTGTTTTCCCACTTGAATTCAGGTTCCTCGCGGCCAAAGTGGCCGTAAGCCGCCGTCTTCTGGTATATCGGGCGCAGCAGATCGAGCATTTGCACGATACCTTTTGGGCGCAGGTCGAAATGCTTCTTGACCAGTTCGGATATTTTTTCGTCAGAAACTTTGCCGGTGCCGTAGGTGGTGACCCATACGCTGGTGGGTTGAGACACGCCGATCGCATAGGAAATCTGGATCAGGCACTTGCTGGCCAGACCGGCGGCGACGATATTTTTCGCCACATAGCGACCCGCATAGGCAGCCGAGCGGTCAACCTTGGAAGGATCCTTGCCGGAGAACGCGCCGCCTCCGTGCGGCGCAGCGCCGCCGTATGTGTCGACGATGATCTTGCGGCCGGTCAGGCCGCAGTCGCCCTGTGGGCCGCCAACGACGAAACGTCCGGTCGGGTTGACCAGGTATTTGATGTTGCCCTTCATCAGTTCCTTCGGCAGGATCGGCTTGATGATTTCCTCGATCACGGCATCAATCGCGGATTGTTTCATCTTCGGGCCGTCGGACATTTCGGGCGAGTGCTGGGTGGACAGCACCACGGTGTCGATGGAGTGCGGCTTGCCGTCCACATAGCGGATGGTGACCTGCGATTTGGCATCCGGGCGCAGCCAAGGCAAACGTCCATCGCGGCGCAGTTGCGCCTGGCGTTCCACCGCGCGGTGCGCGAGGTGGATCGGCAGCGGCATCAGCGTGTCTGTTTCGTCGCAGGCATAGCCGAACATCAACCCCTGATCGCCCGCACCCTGATCCATGTTGTCGTCATAAGCCTTGTTTACGCCCTGCGCGATATCCGGGCTCTGCTTGTCGTAGGCCACCAGTACCGCGCAGCCTTTGTAGTCGATGCCGTATTCGGTGTTGTCGTAACCGATGCGCTTGATGGTGTCGCGCGCCACCTGGATGTAATCGACATTGGCTGTGGTGGTAATCTCTCCGGCCAATACAACAAGGCCAGTGTTACACAGAGTTTCGGCGGCAACACGCGAATGTTTGTCCTGCGCTAGAATGGCATCGACGATAGCATCGGAAATTTGATCCGCCACCTTGTCGGGATGGCCTTCGGACACGGACTCAGACGTAAAAAAATATTCGCTCATGGTTGCCTGTTCAATCTCTCGGTAAAATAAAAGACGAGCATTATACCAAATACCGGTCATTCTCTGAACAACCTGTTCGTAAACTGCGGTGACACGGGACTTATTCAGTGCTTACCGGTAACATTGCCTCCCTATGACCGGCTTTTTCTTTAAATCCATTTTTCGCCTGATTGCCTTGTTGCCGCTGCGCGCGTTGCACGGCATTGGCGCGCTGGTTGGGCATGTTACCTTTGCCATGTCCAGAGGATATGCCGCACGCACTGAAGAGAATTTGCGCCAGGCGGACCTTGCCGCTGACGAAAAGCATTTTGCCGCATTACTTAACCAGGCCATTAGCGAGGCGGGCAAAGGTATGGTCGAGTTGCCATGGGTGTGGTGCAGGCCACAGGAACAAGTCTGCGCCACTGTGAAAAGCTGTCACGGCTGGGAGCATATGGAAGCGGCTCATGCCCGCGGCAAAGGCATCATTCTGCTTACACCGCACTGGGGATGTTTTGAAGTGGTCGGGCTCTACGTCGGACAGTATCTGCCGCTGACGTGTTTGTACACATCGCCGAAACAGGACTGGCTGGAAAAGATAATGCGCGGCGGACGGGAGCGCGGGTTGGCAAGATTAGCAACAGCGGATATCAGCGGTGTACGGGTGCTGTTCAAGGCGCTCAAGCGGGGCGAGGCGATAGGGCTGTTGCCCGACCAGGTGCCCAGCCAGGGCGAGGGCGAGTGGGTGGATTTTTTCGCCCGCCCGGCTTACACCATGACGCTGAGCGGGCGGCTGGCCCAGAGCAGCGGCGCAACGGTGCTGCTGGCCTTTGCCGAACGCCTGCCGCATGGCGCCGGTTATGCGCTGCGCTTCGAACCGTTGCCGCTGGATTTTTCCAAACCCGTGCCGCCGCAAATCAATACGGCCCTGGAGCGCGTGATCGCGATTTCTCCGGCGCAATATTTGTGGAGCTACAACCGTTACAAGATCCCGCAGGGCGTGATGCCGCCGGACGTGAACAAGGAGCAGTGATGCTGGTACGCCTCGGCGTTTTTATTTTGTGGCTGATTCAACTGTTGCCTTTTCGCGTCATTGTCGCCATCGGCAACGGGCTTGGCATGTTGCTTTATCCGTTGGCAGCGGAACGCCGCCGGGTGGGCATGACCAATCTGAAGCTGTGTTTTCCCGAGATGAGCGACGAGGCGCGCGTGAAGCTTTTGCGCGCTCACTTCAAGATGTTTTGCCGGGGCCTCATCGAGCGCAGTATCCTGTGGTGGTCGAGCGCCGGGCGCATCAACAGCCTGATCCGCGTCGAGGGCGTCGAACACTTTGAGGCGATCAGGGGCAAGCCTGCCATCCTGCTGACGCCGCATTTCGTCGGCATGGATGCCGGCGGGCAGTGGATCGCACAGCACACCGATACCGTCTGCATGTACGCGAATCAGAAGAACATGTACCTGACCGGACTGCTGTTGAAGAAACGCGCACGCTTCCGCAACCAGCGTTTGTATTCGCGCCAGCAGGGGTTGCGTCCCATCCTCAAGGGGATGCGCGAAGGCATGCCGTTCATCTATCCGCCGGATCAGGATCAGGGCGTAAAAGACGGCGCGTTCATTCCTTTCTTCGGAGTGCCTGCCGCCACGATGACCTCGGTGCCGCGCATTGCGCAGAAGACAGGTGCGAAAGTCGTGGCCTGCATTACGCGTTTGTTGCCGGGTGGCGAGGGCTACGTGTTGACCTTCTATCCCGCCTGGGAGAATTATCCGAGCGGCGATGACATCGCCGATGCGCGCCGCATGAATGAATTTATCGAGCAGCGCATACTGGAAATGCCGGAGCAATATTTCTGGTTGCACAAACGCTTCAAGACGCGTCCGGAAGGCGAGGCGAAGTTTTATTAGCTGGTAGCCCGTAGCGTGTAGCCTGTAGCAA
>JACREA010000004.1 GCA_016218465.1 Nitrosomonadales bacterium
AAGGTGACAAGCTGATTATCCGGCCAGCCTTCAGAGCCAGTAGCCTTAAGCCGCGCCGGCCTCCCCGCACAACTTTGAAGCTAGCCATGCCACACAAGTTGTTATCGGCATTTGTTTTGATAATGTTTAGTAAACGTTTTTCTAATTATGTTGTAGGGAAAATGCTTACTTGGCTGTCTGGGTTTCATCCGGGGTTCATCGTTTACACGCTTCTCGTGAGAACAGTGATGCACATCGATCAAGTAATCATCTCAGAGCAATCAAAGCTGCTTTCTAACGCGTAACCAGCCACCAGGCCGACGCTAACCAGCGGGCTTATGCGCCGTATTTTGGTGACTTAGCCAAATGGCTATTGAGGCTTACATAAATGATGACAGCACAACGCCATCTGGAATGGAATTGGGAGATGAAGAATTTGCCACGTCATTCCCTGTCACCCTCGTGAAAACGGGGGGCAGGCGGGAATCCAGTGGGTTTAAACGAAATGCATTTTTGTCTTGCTGGATTCCCGCCTGCGCGGGAATGACGGCAGGTATGTCGCGAATTATGTAATTCTCAATATGCAAAGCCTTTTGCTGGCTTGGTGGAATGGCCAGTTGTCTCATCAGGGTGCGGGAATAATACGGTGATACGAACGAAGCAAGATTCCACCCTTCGGTCGTAATGACTGGTGTGGCCGGAATGAGGGAACAGGGGTGAGCTTAATGAGCTGCCGGTGCGGCAGGCATCGCTTCGACACCTTCTTTGATGGTGTCAGCGATTACTTCATCGTCTGCTTCGGCATCCACTTTCACCACGCCACCATCATGTTGCGCCGCCTCCTCGGCCTTTTTGTTCATCACGATAAGACTGATGCGGCGATTGACCGGACTTAACGGCTCTTCCTTGTTGTACAGCACGGCAGACGACAAGCCAACTACACGGACGATCTTATCTTCCGACATGCCGCCCGCAATCAGTTCGCGGCGCGAAGCATTGGCGCGATCGGCGGATAATTCCCAGTTACTGTATCCCTTGCTGCCGCCGCCGTAGGCAGCCGCATCGGTATGTCCTGACAGGCTTATCTTGTTGGGTACATCGTTTAGCGTTTTGCCGATCTCATGCAGGATTTCTGTGGTATATGGCTCAAGTTGAGCGCGTCCGATCTGGAACATCGGGCGGTTCTGTTCATCGACGATCTGGATGCGCAGCCCTTCGGTAGTAAGGTCGAGCAGTATCTGGCTCTTGAATTTCTGCAACCTGTCGTTGCTTTCAATCATTTTCTCGATGTCGGCTTTCAATCCTTTCAGTTTTTCAATTTCCTTCTTGTGCTCGGTGCGCAAGAATTCCTGCTGAGCCGCTTTGAGATTGATGGTCTTCTTTTCGGTAGGCAGCTCGCCTTCCTTAACCTGGCCACTGCTTCGTGTCAAATCCTTGCCGCCACCCTTGATGACGCTTGAACTGTCGCCACTGCCGGAACCGCCCGCCAATGCGACCTTAAGCGGGGTCTTGAAGAATTCTGAAATTCCTCCGAGATCGCCTTTAGCCGTCGAGCCTAACAACCACATCAGCAGGAAGAACGCCATCATCGCCGTCACGAAGTCGGCATAGGCAATCTTCCACGCCCCGCCGTGATGGCCGCCCGCCACCTTTTTGATACGCTTTATGACGATAGGTCTTTTATTTTTGTCTTCGGCCATGATGATCAGAAGACAGAAGACAGAAGACAGAGGACTGAGGACTGAGGACTGAGTCATTTGTTCTCCGCACATACAGGGATGAACTCAGTCCTCGAACCTCAGTCCTCGAACCTGACTTAGCGTTTTTGTTTGACATGTTCTTCCAGTTCGGCGAAACCGGGACGCTCGGTGGAATTTAATGCCTTGCGGCCGAACTCGACCGCCATCGCCGGCGCGTAACCATTAAGATTGGCCAGCAGCGCGACCTTGATAGTCTGGAACATCTTGGTGCCTTCTTCGGCTTTTTGTTCCAATAATGATGCCAGTGGGCCTACAAACCCGTAGGCCAGCAAAATACCGAGAAAAGTTCCCACGAGCGCATGTGCGATCAACATTCCCAATTCGGATGGCGGCATGCCGACCGATTCCATGGTATGCACCACTCCCATCACCGCCGCGACAATACCGAATGCCGGCAACCCATCGCCCAGTTTGGAAATCACATGCGAGGACACCAGCGCTTCGTGATGATGAGTCTCGATCTCAACATCCATCAGGTTTTCGATTTCCATGGCATTCAGATTGCCGCTGACCATGATGCGCAAATAGTCGGTCATGAATTCGATCACATGATGGTCTGCGAGCACCTTGGGGTATTTGGCGAAAATCGGGCTTTCATCGGGTTTTTCCACATCACCCTCAATGGACATCAACCCTTCTTTGCGTACTTTGCCGAGCAGTTCATACAGCAAGGCCATCAACTCCATGTAGCTATCTTTGCTGTATTTAGAACCTTTCAACACATTCGGTAAATCCTTGAGCGTGGCTTTGATTGCCTTGCCGGTATTGCCCACGAAGAACGCGCCGATCGCTCCGCCGCCAATCATCAGCAGTTCCAGCGGCTGAAACAACGCCCCCAGATGCCCGCCCGCCAACGCAAAGCCACCGAACACCGAGCCCAATACCACCACATAACCGACGATGACTAACATGCTCGTATTCCTGTTTTGTATTCGCGCCTATTTTATATTAACGGCACGCTGGGGAAAAGCTTTAGGCAGCCTGCGCGGCTGCAATTGCGGTTTGTTTGGCCACCCTGGTTTTACCGGCACGCGCGGGAGGGTAGCAGATGCCGCATACATAGTTGCGATGCAAATCATCCGCATGGGACACAAAGTGCCCGCCACACTCCTTGCAGGGAACGAGTTGCAGCATCCCCGCATTGAAGAAGCGCATCATGAACCATGCACGGGTGATACTCAGTACAGGTTCGGCGCCTTCGATGCCCTGCACCTGGTCGAGGTATAAACGGTAAGCGGTAATCAGCGCCTGCACGCCGTCAATTCCGGCATTCTGGACCAGAAACCGATAGATATCCACGAACAGGGATGAATGAATGTTCGGCTGCCAGCTCATGAACCAATCAGTCGAGTAAGGCAACATTCCCTTGGAAGGCGATTCTTCCTTGATCTCTTTGTAGAGCCTGAGCAGACGTTCACGGCTCAGCGAAGTTTCTTCCTGCAATAACTGCAAGCGCGCGCCCATTTCGATCAAATCGATCGCGATCTTGACCTGCTGTGCTTCACCCACCACAGTTTTAGTAGCCACGATAGCCGCCTCTCTACGCCAGCTCTGCAACGGGCTGCGCCGACATCAGGATGGCTGCATGCGCTTGAGACATCATGCGATCCTTGTTGTAGTCGGTTAGCATATTGAGCAGCAGATTTTCATCAAAACGGAAGCGGCACAGCAGCATGTTGGATGCCGCCATCTTGATGACTTGTGCGGGTGTCAGATTGGCGAGCACATCCACCAGATCCTGGCAGATACCCAACCGGAAAATCGCGGCCGGTTTGTCTTCCTTGATCATTTGCTGAGCCAGCATCAGATAAGTCAGGTTGATGTCACGTATGCCTTCTTGCAATTGTATGGTGTTCATGTAGCCCCCTTGTAAGCCAGTGAAGAACGGTTAATCTTGTTTAAACTGCGTCATTTCGACAGAACTGAATTTATTGCAATCCATGCCTATCGAGATTCGACGGCTGCATTATTACGGGCAGCGCAATAGAGGGGAATCGGAAGTTCGCCTATTTTTTTGTAAGAATCCAGAGACAGACATTGTAGGAATTTCCCTTACAAACGGGAAAACCTTCGCCTCAAACAGCAGGCGAAGGAATGAAGAGAATGTTGGTTTGCAAGGGGTCAAACTAACATCTATTTTTGTTATCGGCAGCATTCAAAAAAACTTTAGGGTAATTTGCAAATATTTATTCCGTATCAAATCAAGGCGTTGTGACTTATATAAAATATTTATCAGGGCAACCTTATTTTGTTTAAAGTTTATTGCATGACAACGTGTTTTGAGGGGATGCCCCAGAGCCAGCCTCACATTTTGTTATGGACATAAATAGTGAGCGGATGTCCATCCATCCGTTCGAAACTCCTGATCTGATCGATGAATTGTTCGCTCAG
>JACREA010000058.1 GCA_016218465.1 Nitrosomonadales bacterium
CAACCTGCTCAGGGACCTGAAATGAGCAATCCTGGCATGGGCAATCTGGCTGCCGGTAATGAGGCAAGAAAAGCGCCGAACAAAAGTCCGCGTCATCGCGCCCGCGAACTTGCCTTGCAGGGAATTTATCAATGGCGGGTCACTTCGGGTGACGAGGCTCAAATTGAGAAACAGATTCATGCCGAAAAAAACCTCGGTCGTTACGACAAGGAATTGTTTTCCACATTGTTGCGCGGCGCATTGAAGCAGCATGCCGCTCTGGAAGCGATGCTCGCACCGTACCTTGACCGGCCAATCGGCGAGCTCAGCTATGTGGAATTCGCGGTGTTGTTGCTGGGCGCGTTCGAATTGTCACAGCACCTCGAAGTGCCCTACAAAGTTGTCATTAACGAGGCGGTGGAGCTGGCCAAAACCTTTGGCGGCATCGATGGGCATAAATATGTCAATGGTGTACTGGACAAGCTGGCGCCTCAAGTGCGCGCGGCAGAAGTCAACGCGGGGTAGGACTCAAAACCTTGTCCGCAGATTACGCAGATTAAATAGATTTAAAACCAACCTCGATCTATTGTGTGCCGACATTTTTTTCACTAACACCAGTTGGCATGAATTAATCTATTTAATCTGCGGATAACAGGTTCTTCTGGAGTTGCACATGAGCATGTCGGAGTTCGATCTCATCAAGCGTTTCTTCACCCGCGCTACTCCCGGTGCATTGCTCGGTGTTGGCGACGATGCCGCGCTACTGCAAGTGAGCGATGGCAATGTGCTGGCGGTATCCTGCGACATGCTGGTAAGCGGTACGCACTTTTTTGCCGATGCCGATCCGTATTTGTTGGGACACAAGACGCTGGCGGTAAATCTGTCCGACATGGCGGCGATGGGTGCGACACCGCGCTGGGCGACTCTGGCGATTGCGCTGCCCCCTAAAGATGGGGGTGGGGCGGACGAGGTGTGGCTGGATAAATTCAGTGCGGGATTTTTCGCGTTGGCGCAACAACACGGGGTTGAGTTGATCGGCGGAGATACCACACGCGGGCCGCTCAACTTGTGCGTGACGATAATCGGCGAGGTGCCCGCAGAGCAGGCATTGCGGCGCAGCGGCGCGCAAATTGGCGATGAAATCTGGGTGTCCGGCAGTTTGGGTGATGCCGCCTTGGCTCTGGCTCATCGGCAAGGACTCACCGTTTTATCCGGAATCGAGCTCGCCGCTTGTGAGAAGGCATTGCATCAGCCGCAACCGCGTATCGCGCTTGGAATGGCGTTACGCGGTATTGCCAGCAGTGCGATTGATATTTCCGACGGGTTGCTCGCCGATCTTGGCCATATACTCGAATCCTCAAACGTCGGCGCACAGCTTGATCTTCTGTCGCTGCCGGTCTCGCCAGGCGTGAGACGCCATTTCAGCCAGCCGCTTGGAAAACAATGCGCCCTATCAGGCGGGGATGACTATGAGCTGTGCTTTACCGCGCCGCATCAGCGCCATGCCGAGTTGTTGAGTATCGCCGCGAAACTCGGTTTGCCACTGACACCTATCGGAGAAATTGTTGCACGACGCGAATGTATCGTGCACGATGCGTCCGGCAAACCGATCAAACTTGAGACCAGCGGCTATGACCACTTCCGATGAATTGCATATCAAACCCGGCTGGCGGTTTCTGTTCAGCCACCCGGCGCATCTGCTGTCGTTCGGATTCGGCAGCGGGCTGGCGCTAAAAGCCCCCGGCACTTTCGGCACGCTGGTTGCCTTTCCGTTGTATTGGGCTCTCTCGCTCCGCCTGACCGATCTGGGGGTTTTGGTCGTTCTGGTTCTGGCATTCGCCCTTGGCATTTTGATATGCGATAAAACCGGTAAGGCATTGGGCGTCGCCGACTACGGCGGCATCGTGTGGGACGAGATTGTGGCCTTCATTCTGGTACTGTTATTCACGCCGCCCGGCTGGGCGTGGTCGCTGCTTGCTTTCGTGCTGTTTCGCATTTTCGACATTATCAAACCGCAACCGATACGTTATTTCGACAGTAACTGGCATGGCGGGCTTGGGGTAATGTTCGATGATTTGCTGGCCGCCGGCTATGCTTTGTTTTGCATGGCTGTCATAAAAAGTGTGCTGCCATGAACCATATCCGATTCCTGATTTTCGTCGCGCTGATCGTCTTATGCCCGCTTGCGAGCGCGGCAGAATTCTCCGGTAAGGTGATTGCCGTGTTGGACGGCGATACCTTGCTGGTGTTACGGGACGGGCATCCGGTGAAAGTGCGTTTCGCCGAAATTGATGCGCCTGAAAAGGCCCAGCCTTTCGGCATGGCGTCAAAGAAGTCATTGTCTGAAATGGTAAAGGGCAAACAGATAAAGGTGGTGAGCCGTGCCGTGGACGATTACGGACGGCTGGTCGCGATGGTATACGTTGGCGAGCTCAACGTGAACCACGAACAGGTGAGGCGCGGCATGGCGTGGGAATATTCGCGTTTCCACAGCAATCGCGAGTTGATGGCATTGCAGCACGAAGCGCAGCAGGCCAGACGCGGACTCTGGGCGGGAACAGACCCCGTCGAACCTTCGCAATGGCGCAAGCAGCATCCGGGTACATGGGCTGCGCCGCTTCCCGCTTCCGTTCCATCGACTCCTGCGCCATCCTCTCCAGCGCCAACAGACCAGGCTTGCGGCAAAAAACATTGTTCGGAAATGAACTCATGCGAAGACGCCATGCATTACTTCTCGATTTGCGGTCAAAAAGCGCTGGACGGCGATGCAGACGGCAAGCCGTGCGAGAAGTTGTGCGCGGATGCTGGAAAGCTTTGAATTACATTTAGTGGCCAGGCTGGGGTTTTGAAGGAAACAGGATCACATTGCATCCTTGCGCATCTACCCGCAAAGCCGAACCCTGCTGGTCCCAATCACCCAACACCCAGCGTTCGCAAGCGTGGCCATCCACGACATGCTGGTGGCGGGCGGGACGGTGGGTATGCCCATGTATCAGGCGCGGATAGTGATATTTGCGCAGCAATGCTGCAACCGCCTCATCGTTCACATCCATGATCGCGCTATCCTTGCTCTGTTTGGCTTCATTGCTGTGCCGGCGCAACTCTTCGATGAAGGCTTTGCGTGCAGCAAGTGGTTTAGCGAGAAAATCCTTTTGAAATTTCGCATCATGCATTTGATCGCGGTAGCGCAGGTAGTCCACATCATCGGTGCAAAGCGTGTCGCCGTGACTAAGTAACGTCGGTATGCCATACAAATCCATCAGTGTGGGGTCATCAAGCAGCGTGGCGCGGCATGCTTTCGCCAGAACTTCGCCCATCAACAGATCGCGGTTTCCGTGCAGCAGATATACTTTGGTATGGTAGTGCGTGAGGCTGGCCAGGGCGGCAATCACCCGCGAGTGAAATTTATCGTCAAGATCATCATCACCTGCCCAATATTCGAACAGATCGCCGAGTATGAAAAGAGCTTCGGCTTTTGAAGCAAACTCGGCGATGAAGTGCTGGAACTCCGCCATGCTGCGCGGTTGATTGCTGCTCAAATGCAGGTCGGAGATGAATAATGAATGCGGCATGGATGGAGAGTTATTGCGGCCTCCTCCGCTTAGGCAAGCCCAGGTCGGGCCTGCCGCGGGATGAGGAAAGTATTTACTTCACCACTTCCGCTTTGGTGATGATGACATCTGCTTCAGGCACGTCCTGATGCCCGGCGCGGAAACCGGTCTTGACTTTGCCTATCGCGTCCACCACTTCCTTGCCTTCTACCACTTTGCCGAAAACGCAGTAGCCCCAGCCATCCTGCCCGGGATAGTCGAGGAAACCGTTATTTTTGGTATTGATGAAAAATTGTGCGGTGGCGGAATGCGGGTCGTTAGTGCGCGCCATGGCAATAGTGTATTTGTCGTTATTCAAGCCATTGGCGGCCTCGTTTTTAATCGGTGCTTTTGTGGCTTTCTGCTTCATGCCGGGCTCAAATCCGCCGCCCTGAATCATGAAGTTGTCGATTACCCGATGGAAAATAGTGTTCGAGAAGAAGCCGCTGTTCACGTAATCCAGGAAATTCTTGACAGTGTTGGGCGCTTTTTCGGCATCCAGTTGCAAAGTGATTGCGCCGAGACTGGTATGAAGTTTGACCATGGTTGGTTTTCCTTTGGTTGAAGAGGCTTGAGTTGAAGAATAAGAGGTTTGCGTTGTGAAGCACAAAAGCAGTGCGAACAATGAGGCGAACAGACGGTTCATTTTTTAAGAGGCTCCTTCGTAAATGATTTTCCAGGTATTATTTTGCTTCATCCAGTACTGGCGTTTTTTCATGCGGTTGGACAGGTTGTTGCTGCTGTAATCCTGCTCGAAATTGACTATCACCAGATCGGGCTGCTCAGGATAGGTGAATAAGCTAACATTCGAAAGGCTGACCTTGATCCAGGACTTTGCGCTGTTCACCAGTTGTTTTTGCCTCGCCCACGCAGCATAGTCCATGCTGTCGTTGGAGAAAGTCGGCGCATAGTGTTTCAGGTAAGCGCCAGTGTCAAGGCTGGACCAATCCTTGCGCCACTGCTCGACTGATCCCAGCAGCTCTGCTCGTCCGTTCTGATCCTGTTCGTTGCTCCAGCTCATCTGGTTGGCAATGATAACTGGAGTGATCCCGGCTTTCAGGAACGGCACAAGCCTGCCCAGATCCTCGTTTGCCAATACAACACAGCCGTTGCTGGCGCGAGGCGGGCGGCTATAGGTATCGCTGGGTGTGCCATGAAGCCAGATACCGCTTCCGGTACGGTTGTTTTTGCGATCCCATTCGTTTGGATAACTGAGCGTGTAGGCCCCTCTGCCGTAGAAATCAGCAAGTTTTCCCCTGGGTAATTCTGCTTTAATAAAATACACCCCGATGGGTGTGCGCTGGTCGCCTTCGGAGATTTTATCGGTGCCGAGCTTGCCGATTGTGATGTAGAAGTCGGTGACATAGCGTGGCTCGCCATTCACATTTTCATAAACGTAGAGCGTGGAGCGGCTGGTGTCCACTACCAACGCATATTTTTGTCCGGCATCCATCTGCCATAAAAAACGTGGTTTAAGCTTTTGATCTGTTTGGGATAGAACGCGATGCAAGCGAACTCGAGCTTCTTCGCGCAGGTCTTCAATTTCGTCGTGCGGCGCATTTGGAGCGCTGCCAAAATTATCGATCGCGCCAGCTCGCGCCATAAGCAAATCACCTTTGACTAATTGTGCCAGCTTGAACTTCGGATTGGCCTGCAACAGGCTGTTTACCTCGCTGAGGGCGATATCGAGGTGGCTGTCATTGATGGCCTGCAGGCTTTTCACCAGCTGTGCCTCTGAACCGGCCGAGCCTGACTCGGCATGTGCAGCGGCTATCAGCACACAGCACAGCAACGAAGAAATTATTGTTGAACGCAACATGGTTTACCTGGCGCGCTCTTCCTGAATCAGCCACCTGTCGCCGGATTTCACCATCAGCAACGTTTTGTTGCCGGAGGCTTTGAGGTGATTGGCCTTGTAGGATTGGCGGAACTTTACAGTGGCATGGTTGCTATCGTTGAATTTTACGGTCGCATTGCTAATATCGATGTGGATTGATTTTGGTGCGCTGATGCGCTCCTTGCGAACGGCGCTCCAGGCAGTGCGGCTTTCGCCGCCAGGTGTATTGAAGTCATCGGCGTAGAAAGACAGGTAACTGTCAACATTCTGGGACGACCATGCGGCAGCCCATGCGTTGACGGTCGCCAATACTTCGCTGCTTTTGTCCGTAGCGGATCCAGCGCTCTTTTCGGCGGGGGTAAGTCTCATTGCGACAGGTGCGGCAGGCTCTAAAATATTTCCCGTTTCTGCAGCAATGGCCGGCGCTGCCCCTTCGGATTTGCTCAGAACAGGATTGCTGCGCGCATGTGCTGCTTTGCCGCGTGTATCGTCGGCAAACAAATCCTGAATCATCGCCAGTTTGGTTTGCGTCGCGGCGTTGCTGCGGTCCAGTTTCAGGGCGCGGTCGTAAGCCTGGCTGGCCATCTTGGCGTAGATGTCGCCAAGATTCTCGTGGGCGGTGGCATAGCTGGGGTGAGTGCGTATCGCCATTTCCAGTGCCTGTCTGGCTTTGTCGTATTGGCCCTGGCTGGCGAGCAGCACGGCAAGGTTGTTATATGGCTCCGGTAGCTCGGGGTAATCGCCGGTCAGGTCGGTGAATATCTTGATCGCTTCGTTTGTGTTGCCTTGCTCGTTGACGATCAGTCCTTTGAGAAAACGTCCTTGCGCATCTTTCGGTTTTCCGGCGAGAAATGCGTTGATTTTTTCCAGTGCTTGCGCGCTCTGTCCCTGTTTGAACAGATTGCTGGCGTCTTGCATTTCATCCGCGCCGCCCGGCAAACTGAACGACAGCAGCGCACACAGCGCTGCACTCAGACTGAATCTTTTGTATACATTCATCGCGTATATTTTTCTTAAAAAGGGGTTATAACGAGACAGCCGCAATCGACAGGCGGCAATTCTACCAAAGAAGACGCGGACTTACACGGATTGCCTGTACTGTGAACGGATAGCCAGACTCGTGCTGGTTTCGGGTAAAATCGCGTACTTTCCTTGCTGAGTCTTTCCGGATACAAAATGAGCAGTGACGCACCCGTGGCAGTTTCCAATTTCATCCGCAGCATCATCGATGCCGATCTGGCAAGCGGCAAACACCGTAGCATAGTCACGCGATTCCCGCCGGAGCCGAACGGCTATCTTCACATCGGCCATGCCAAATCCATTTGCCTGAACTTCGGCCTGGCACAGGATTACCACGGCAAATGCAACCTGCGCTTCGATGACACCAATCCGGAAAAGGAAAGCGAGGAATACGCGCAATCCATCCAGGAAGACGTGCAGTGGCTGGGTTTCCAGTGGGACGGCGAGGTACGATGGGCCTCGGATTACTTCGAGCAGTTGTACCAATTTGCGGTGGAACTGATCAACAAAGGCTTGGCGTATGTGGACGACCTGACGCCGGAGCAGATGCGCGAGCATCGCGGTACGTTGACCTTGCCCGGCAAGAACAGCCCTTATCGCGATCGCAGTGTGACGGAGAATCTCGACCTGTTTACGCGCATGAGGCACGGCGAATTTGCCGATGGCAGCCGCGTGCTGCGCGCCAAAATCGACATGGCCTCGCCCAACATCAACCTGCGCGACCCGGCGATCTACCGCATCCGCCGCGCGCACCACATCCGTACCGGCGACAAGTGGTGCATTTACCCGATGTACGACTACACGCATTGCATCTCCGACGCGCTTGAGGGCATCACCCATTCCATCTGCACGCTGGAATTCGAGGATCACCGCCGGTTATATGAGTCGGTGCTGGACAATAACACCATCCCCTGCAACCCTCGCCACTACCAATTCTCGCGCCTGGAGCTGCACTACACCATCACCAGCAAGAGGAAGCTGTTGCAACTGGTGAATGAGAAGCACGTGAGCGGCTGGGACGACCCCCGTATGCCCACGATCAGCGGCATGCGCCGCAGAGGTTATACGCCGGAAGGCATCCGTGAATTCGCCAAGCGCATCGGAGTGTCCAAGAGCGATAATACTGTGGACATGGCTGTGCTGGAGGCTGCCATCCGCGATGATCTGGAAACGCGAGCGCTGCGCGTGATGGCGATAATCAAACCGCTCAAGGTGACCATCACCAATTTCGACGGCGCGCAATCGCGCGAAGCGGGCTTCCATCCCAATCACCCGGAGTTCGGCAGCCGCGTGGTGCCGTTCGGCAGGGAGCTGTTCATCGAGGCGGACGACTTTGCCGAAGTGCCTCCAGCAGGCTGGCAACGGCTGACACTTGGTGGCGAAGTGCGCCTGCGTTACAGCTACGTGATGCGCTGCGAAGAAGCAGTGAAGGATGCGACGGGTAAAATCATCGAGCTGCGTTGCAGCATCGATCACAAAACACTCGGCAAAAATCCGGAAGGGCGCAAGGTAAAGGGTGTGATCCACTTTTTGTCCTGCGAACACGCGCTGCCAGCCGAAATTCGTTTGTACGATCGCCTGTTCACCGTGCCAGAGCCGGATTCGGACAGGGAGGTGGATTTCTGTACCTACCTCAACCCTGCCTCGCTGACCGTGGTACAGGGCTGGGTGGAAAGCTGCGTGAAGGATGCTCAGCCTGAAACACGCTACCAGTTCGAGCGATTGGGCTATTTCTGCACCGACCGGCGCGACCATCAACCGGGTAAGAAACTGGTGTTCAACCGCACCGTGACGCTGAAGGATTCCTGGGCGAAAGAGCAAGGCTGATCCCTCTCAATCCCCCCTTTGCAAAAGGGGGGCCAGGGGGGATTTAAAACGTGATGCAAAATCTAAATCCCCCTCAATCCCCCTTTTTCAAAGGGGGAAGTGTTAACCGAATGCCAAGTGGAATTTGAAATGTTAAAAATCTACAACACCCTCGCTCGCGACAAGCAGGACTTCAAACCCATCACACCGAACACCGTGCGCATGTATGTATGCGGCATGACGGTGTACGACTATTGCCACCTCGGCCATGCGCGCGTGATGGTGGTGTTCGACATGGTGTACCG
>JACREA010000059.1 GCA_016218465.1 Nitrosomonadales bacterium
ATGAGCAGGCTTTCGGTCAGCTCCAACTCAATCGCTCCCAACCCCGGTTCCAGATTATTTTCCTTCATGATGCCGAGAAACATTCGGTCAAAATCTGCCTGCCTGAATTGCAGCATCGACACATTGACCGCGATGCCGATGTTCCGGGAACGAGCCGCAGGCGAGTTTTGAGGAACGGCAAAACCGGCATCCTGCCACGCGCGCGCCTGCTTGCAGGCTGCGTGCAGCACCCATTCTCCGACCGGCAGGATGAGTCCGGTTTCCTCCAGCAACGGGATGAATTCGGCGGGCGGCACCAGACCACGCTCCGCACTTTGCCAACGCAACAGCGCCTCCATGCCGGCGATGTTGCCGCCGGCAAGGTCAACCTTGGGTTGGTAATGCAGCGTAAATTCCTCGCGCTCCAGTGCCCGGCGCAGCTCGGTTTCCAGCGTCAGGCGCTGCCATGCCGTGGCATTCATTTGTGCGGCGTAGTACTGAAAGTTGTTCCTCCCCACCTTCTTGGCATGATGGAGCGCCGCATCCGCATTCTTGACCAACGTAGCCGCATCCACCCCGTCAAAAGGGGAAATACTGATTCCCATGCTGGCTGTGACAAAAATTTCGTTGCCGCTCACCGTTATGGGATTAAGCGCAAATGAATCGAGTATCTTCTGCGCAATCTCGCCGGCATTGTGGGCAGCCTTCACATCGGTCAACACGAAACCGAAATCATCAGCGCCCGTCCGTGCCACGGTATCGCCAGCTTGTACGAGGCTTTCCAGCCTTTCCGCCACCGCATGTAGCAACTGATCTCCCACAGGATGGCCGAATGAATCGTTGACCTGTTTGAAACGGTTCAGATTGAAGAACATGACCGCTACCAGACGATTGTCGCGCTGCGCGTGCGCCAGCTCCTGGGCCAGACGGTCAAGAAACAATTGACGATTGGGCAGGTTGGTCAGCGAGTCGTAATAGGTGGCGCGTTCAAGCTGGTCGTCTCTTCGATCTACCAGCGTCGTCAGCACCTCGTTCATGCGCGCCAGCGTCTCGTTTGCGTCCTTGATGTCCCTTAGCAATTGCTCTTTCTTCTGCAATAGTTCGCAGCGCTCGAATGCCTCTTGTACGTTGGCTGATAATGTCGCATCGTCCCACGGTTTGGTGATGAATTTGTATATGGCGCCGCGGTTGATGGCATCCGTCACCGAATCAAGATCGGCATAACCGCTGAGAATCATGCGCACCGTTTTCGGGTAAAGCTCTTTCACACTGCTGAAAAACTCCACGCCCGTCGTTTCAGGCATGCGGTGGTCCGAGATAATGACGCCTACCGGATGTGTTCCCAATAGCTCAAGCCCCTGTTTGGCGCTGGATGCGGTAAGAATCTGGTAGCCATCCCGGCGCAACAGGCGCTTCAATGCGGCAAGGATATATTCCTCGTCATCGACCAGCAACAAAGTGCGTCCCGGATTTATTTCCGGTTGATCGAGTTCCGGTTGCTCGGGTTGTCCCCCTTTATCATCCGTGCGCATAATCATTGCAAAAACCAAGGAACGCGGCGCTATCCATCGGCTTGGCGATGAAATAACCTTGCACCACATCGCAGTTCATGCTCTTCAACATATCCCACTCTTCCTGCGTCTCCACCCCTTCGGCAATGCTCTTGACGTGCAGCTTGCGCGCCATATCGATGCTCGACTCGACAATCACGCGCAAGGAATGGTTGGTGGCGCAATCTGTCACGAAAGACCGGTCAATCTTGAGCTCGCTGAACGGCACCCGCGTCAACTGCTGCATGCTGGAAAATCCGGTGCCGTAATCATCGATGGATAAACCGAAGCCGTGCATCCGCAACCTTGCAAGGTTCTCCAATGCGGGCGCGACATCGGTCATGGCCGCCGACTCGGTGACTTCCAGAATAATGTGATGAGGGTCGACTCCGGCTCTCCGAACCGCCCGCGTAACCCGCTCTGCCAGTGTGGTGTCGCTGAGCGAGGACAGTGAAAGATTGACCGACAGGGAAAGCTTATGGCCTTCATCCTGCAACAGGCGGCACGCACGGGCAGTTTTTTCCAGCATCAGGAAAGTAATCTCTTCCATGTTACCGCTCTGCTCAAGCAATGGGATAAAGGCATAAGGGGCGATCACGCCCTGATCCGGATGAACCCAGCGCGCCAGCGATTCTGCGCCGATGAGCCGCCCGTTACTCAACATTACCTTGGGTTGCAGGAACGGTTCGATTTGCTTCTCGCGTACCGCATGCAAGACTTCATCCAGCGTAAAGCTGGTTGCCGGAGCCGTTGTCCGCACCGTTTTTTTCTGCGCCTGTTGATGCAGCGCGAGCATGTTTTTAAGTTGTTCGAGGAACAGCGGTTTCTCCATTGCCCCCAACAACTTGTGGCCATAAGACCGGGCCATCTTCTCCACCGAGGTGATCAACGCGCTATCCATACTGCTCATGATGCAGACCGAGATGTCCGGGTGCAGTTCGGCCAGATGCCTGATAAATTCCATGCCATCCATTTCCGGCATATCCAGATCGCTCATCACGATATCCAGAGCCGGTTCCCTTTGCAATATTTCCAGCGCCTGTTTGCCATTACTGGCTTGCAATACCCCTTCGACACCCAGGGATTGCAGCATGTGCACTACCGCCTTACGCTGAAAGTTGTGGTCTTCAGTCACCAGGATGCGTAATGGTTTCATATTCCTTGTCCCTTTCCCGGTAATCACATTGAAGAATCTGTTCGCTGCCCGCTGCTGCTGCGCTGAAGAGGCTTCACGGAGCTTGCCGGCCTCTCCCTGTGAAGCGTCTGCCGCTTCTCGCTTGGTCGGCAATTTATTATCGGCAACGTTGAATAAAACTTTAGGGGAATGCTGAAATTTATTCCTGATGGTTCATTGGACCAGTCCGGGACCGGAAACCAGGACATCTCACTGCGTTTCGGGATGGCAGCGCCGTGTCATTCCGGCCCGAGCCTCGCAATGGGGATGCCGATGGGCGTCCCCGCTGCTTCGCGGGGTTCCTGTTGCAGTGAAAAAATCCGCTTGCGTCCCGAGTGTAATTCCATTTCTCTTTCAAAACAGTTACCGTTGGCAAAACAGTTGCTGTTGGTGCATAAAATGCACTCTACGATATTTCACTATGGATGGATAAATGGAATAACGGGGAATCTTGCGGTCATTTCTTCATTTTCACTGCGCGGCAATGAATGTACTGATAGCTGCCTCGACGCGCGCAATAGCCTCGTCCAGTAAAACCTCTGCCGCTCTTCGCGCACTATCCAGGTCGCCCTTCTTGGCCGCCCGCTCAATGGCCGCACAAATGCCTTCCAGCTCCATGGCTCCCACCATGCGGCTTGCTCCCTTGATGCGGTGAGCGCTTTGCGCCACGGCTTCCGGATCGCCGTCTTTCAATGCTGCCTTCAGATTGGCGATATCGCTGCGGTTGCACAAGTTGAATTCCTGCAGCATCTCGACTTGTACGGTATGGCTTTTGGCAATCTTTTTCAGCACGTTGAAATCAACTGCGCTACCCGCTCGTGTCTGGTTCTCCGCGGTCTCTTTTGCAGGCGCTTCGAGTGACGGTGCGGCGGCGGCCGGAATGCCTGCCTTTGCCAGCCACTTCAACAACATCGCCCTCAAATCGGCCAGTTCGGTCGGCTTGGTCAATACATCGTCCATCCCGGCAACATGGCAGCGCCTCTCTTCTTCGGCAAGCACGTTGGCCGTCCATGCGATGATCGGCATCCGTTGCCGGCCATCATGTTGTTCCATCTCGCGGATGCTGCGCGCCAGTTCGTAGCCATCCATCTCCGGCATGTGGCAGTCGGTGATCACCAGGTCGAAGCTTCCAGCCGACCACAGCGGTAGCGCTGCTGCGCCGGATGCCGCATCTTCGGTATGGAGACCGAGCTGCTGGAGTTGTTGCTTGAGCAGTTTGCGGTTCACCGGGTGATCATCCACCACCAGCACCGACACCACCCTGTCACCCTCCACCAGCGGCGCGGCGAGCGGCGCTTCATCTCTGCTGGCTTCGATGGCTTGCCTCAACTGCAAATCGCGTTGCTCAGCCGGGTTCGCAACCGGCAGGCTGACCATGAGGCAAAAGGTGGAGCCGGCGCCGGGCGCGCTTTTCACGCTGATGGTTCCGCCCATCAGTTCGGACAGGCGGTGGCAGATCATCAGCCCCAGGCCGGTTCCGCCATACATGCGCGCCGTGTCGGCGCTCCCCTGTTCATAGTTGCGGAACAGATGCGCCTGTTGTCCCGGGCTGATGCCGATGCCGGAGTCGCTGACGCAGAGACGCACCTGTTCGGTATCACCGTGCCGCGAGACCAGTTCCGCGCTGATCTCGATCTTGCCCTGTTCCGTGAACTTGATCGCGTTGCTGGTAAAGTTGTTGAGAATTTGCGAAACCCGCAACGGATCGAAGACATGCGCCGCGCCCAGTTTACTGTCCACCCGCTGCTGCAGCAGCAGGCTTTTTGCGCTGGCAAGCGATGAATAGGTGCTCACCACACCCTTTAATAGCTCGGAAATAGACGCGGCTTGCGGGACCAGTTCCAGCTTGCCCGCCTCGATTTTTGACCAGTCGAGGATGTCATTGACGATACGCAACAGGCTTCGCCCGGAATCGCGTGCCGCGAGCAGCATTTCGCGCTGCTCGCGGTCGAGGCGGGACAGGCCGATCAGTTCCAGCATGCCCAGCATGCCGCCCAGCGGCGTGCGGATCTCGTGGCTCATCGTAGCCAGAAAGGAATCTTTGGCCAGGTTCGCATACAGCAGTTGCGCCGTGCGCTCCATCACCCGTTCGGCCAGATGAGCGCGCTCTTCTTCGATCTGGGCATTGGCCTGTTGCAACTGGATGTTCATTACTTCCATCTCCGCTTCTGCCCGTTTGCGCTCGGTGATGTCTAAAAATATTGCGACATAATTGTTCGTCTTGCCATCTTCCGCGACAACGGCAGTAATGGTGAGCCATTCCGGGTAAATCTCCCCATTCTTGCGTTTGTTCCATATTTCACCCTGCCAGAATTTATTGTCGCGTAGGCCCTCCCATATGCGGTGGTAAAATTCATCATCATGGCGGCCGGACTTGAGTATGCGGGGAGTGTTGCCGATAGCCTCCTCTGCCGGATACCCGGTGATGGTGGTAAATGTTTTGTTGACCCTGATAATCACCCCATTTTCGTCAGTAATGGTTATCCCTTCCTGGGCGTCAAAAGCAGCAGCAGCGATGAGCCGTTCCCGTTCATGTTGTTTGCGCTCGGTGATGTCGCGGGTGAAAGCGCTGAATTCGTATTTGCCCGCCGCCTTGCCCTGCGTCACGCCGGATATTTTAATGGGGGCGATGGACAATTCGACGGGAAACTCGCGGCCATCGCGATGCAGACCATCAATTTCGATCCGCGAGTTCAGCACCGGCCCCTCGCCGGTGGCCAGGAAATGTTTCAGGCCGTTGACATGCGCCTCGCGGTACCGGGGCGGGATAATGGTTTCATGCAGCACCCGCCCGACCGCTTCCTGGTTGGTCCAGCCGAAAACTTTTTCCGCCTGGCTGTTCCAGCCGGTAATGATCCCCGCGTCATCCATCTGCACCACGGCGTCCATGGCGGTCTCGATGGTGGCGCGCAGGCGCGCTTCATCTTCGCGGTGGATTTGCAGCAGGGCGCTGAATTGATGCGCCATTTCATTAAAGCTTTCTCCCACCAGGCTGAGCTCGTCGCGCGTGTTGAGCTTGACCCGTTCGTTCAGATTGCCCTCGGCAAAGGCGCGCAGGGAGCGCACCAGCGACTGGATGCTGCCGATAATGGCGTAGTAGATGCTGACCGTCAGATAGACCACCAGCAAGAACACCAGCAGGGAAATGCCGACGCTGGTGTACAGCTCCTGTTTCGCGCGGTCGATATGCGCCTGGGTCAGCTTCCTGGTCATCGGCAGCAGGGAGTCATACAGTTGCGCATAACTCCGGTCGATTTGTGCCGTGGCGATATCCAGGAAGTCTTGAGGGGAAGTGGCAAAGCGTCCTGAGAGAATGTCCGCTGTCACGAGACCGGTCACCCGGCTGACTGAATTGCCGATGTCGCGGGATATGCCCTGGAGTTCGCCGTGTATGGCCGGATTGTGGCGTTCGATGCTGTCGACAACAATGTTGAAATGTCTGAGCGTGTCGTCCAGTTCGGCCATCATGACCTTCAGTTCGATGCGTTGGTCATCGGTGAGCTGCTTGCGGGTCAGCGCGCCCGTGCCGTAGGCGCGCAGCCGGCCAAGGTACTCCAGCACGTGCATCAGCCGGTTGGTGGTGATATCGATCAGGTAATGCGAAGCGACATCCGTTTCCATGATCAGCACGTGCTCTTCAGACACCCGTTGTTCGAAAAATTGCAGATGCTCGATCAACATGGTGTGCGCGGCGAGGCTCTCGGCCACCGTCCATTTCAGGCCGTCCTTTTGCAGCCGTGGCCACTCTTCCCGGATGTGGCGGTAGTCTTTGGACTCGATCAGGCCGGGGTACAGCTTCTCGTCCAGCGCCCTGAGGGCAGCGGTGACTTTCTGTTCCTGCGAGGCACACGCGTCGCGCAGGTGCTCGTTGCCGCCCAGCAGCGCAGCCGAGAGCCCGCGATGCAACTGCAAGGCCTGTATGCTGCGGGTAATCGGCTCGATCAGCGTGAGGCCTTCCAGCCGCCGCTGCGAGGGTTGAATGACGCGGTCGAGATTGACGAACAGGCTGTACACCACCACGGCAATCGCTGTCATGGACAATACCC
>JACREA010000060.1 GCA_016218465.1 Nitrosomonadales bacterium
TAACCCTGATGGGACTACTAGCCATTCGACTGATGAAACTACTAGCCATCCCACTAAGCAACCAAAAGACGGTTGCCAAGTGGTTGGTTATAAGCCCGCAAGCGGGCAAGTCGCTGGTTATCCCCCGCAGAGTCCCCCTCTCTCTAACTCTCTCCCGCAAGCGGGAGAAAGGACAAACGAGAAAGGCAACCTTGAATCCTCGGTAGAGGGGACGAACGATCGCTGCGCGAACCTCTCGTTCCACCTCGCCGATGAAAACGCGACCATCGCGCTGGCACGACGCCTTGCCGCGCGGCTCAAGCCCGGCATGGTGATTTATCTGCAAGGCGATCTGGGAGCGGGCAAAACTACGCTGGTGCGCGGAGTGCTGGATGCACTGGGATACGCAGGGCGTGTGAAAAGCCCCACCTATACGCTGGTTGAGCCGTACCATGCCTCTGGGTTAGACTTAAGGCACTTTGACTTGTACCGCCTGCACGACGAGGAGGAATGGGAAGCAGCCGGATTCCGGGATGAGTTTGATGGACACAACATTTTTTTTATCGAATGGCCGGAAAAGGCGCAAGGGTTGATCCCGCAAGCCGACGTGGGATTCGGCTTCGAAATCCTGATGCAAGGCCGCAAGGTGAAAATTCATGCCAATACGGAAATGGGTAAGCAATGCTTAGAGCAACTTTGAAGTGTATTGCACTCTCGCTCCTGCTGTGGGTTCCACATGCACATGCCGCCATCGCCGTCAGCTCAACACGTGTCTGGCCGGCACAGGATTACACACGTCTGACAATCGAGTCTAAAAAACCCATACGCCACAATATGTTCACCATAAGCAATCCAGATCGCCTGGTAATCGATCTGGAGAATGTGGAACTCGGCGAGCCGCTTAATAAGCTAACCGAAAAAGTTGGCGACAACGACCCATACGTCAAAAGTGTGCGTGCCGCCCACTTCAAACCCGGCATAGTACGTTTGGTGCTGGATTTGAAAACCGAGGTAAAACCACAGCTGTTCGTACTCAAACCGGTCAGCGAATACGGCTATCGTTTGGTGCTGGACGTATATCCCGCCCACCCGATAGACCCGCTGATGGCGTTGCTCGAGCAAACCAAAACCGCTATCCCGGAAGCTGCCAGCGCACCTACCGCGACCGATCAACCACAATCTGTCGAAGACAAACCACTTGCTGCTCAGGACGAAGACGTCACCAAGCAACCGCTTCCTGTTGCCCCTCCCCAAAAATTCCCCGAATTGCGCGCTCGCACTTTAATCATCGCAATTGACGCAGGTCATGGCGGCGAAGACCCTGGCGCACGCGGCAGGCATGGCTCCCGCGAGAAGAACATTACGCTGGCGATTGCGCGCAAGGTAAAAACATTGATCGATGGGATGCCGAATATGCGCGGTGTGCTGATTCGCGATGGCGATTATTTTATCCCGCTCGTCGGGCGCGTCGCCAAAGCGCGCAAGGTGAATGCTGACTTATTCATCTCCATCCACGCCGATGCCTTCATCAAGCCGAAAGCGCGCGGCTCGTCAGTGTTCGCACTTTCGGAACACGGCGCAACCAGCACTGCCGCGCGCTGGCTGGCAAAGAAGGAAAACGAGGCTGATTTAATCGGCGGCGTAAATCTTGCAGTAAAAGACCCCTACCTCGCACGCACTCTGTTAGACCTGTCGCAGACCGCCACCATCAATGACAGCATGAAACTTGCCAAACATGTGCTGAATGAACTGGGCGACATCAACGATCTGCATCGCGGACGAGTGGAACAGGCCGGATTCGCCGTACTGAAATCTCCGGAAATCCCATCCATCCTGGTCGAAACCGCTTTCATCAGCAACCCCAGCGAAGAGCGCCGCCTGAACGACAAAGGCTACCAGATGAAACTCGCCAATGCGATTCTAGGCGGCGTCAAACGTTACTTCGCACAGAATCCGGCACTTGCCAGGCCAAAATTTGCGCAGGCTGATTAGCCGGGAAACACACCCGTCGAAAGATAGCGGTCACCGCGATCACAGACGATGAACGCAATCACCGCATTCTCGACTTGTTGCGAAATCCGCAACGCGACACACAGCGCACCACCGGAAGAAACCCCGCAGAAAATACCCTCTTCGCGCGCAAGACGGCGCGTCATTTCCTCCGCATCCGGTTGACTCACATATTCCAGCCTGTCCACATTTTTGCCGTCATATATCTTTGGCAAATAGGCTTGAGGCCATTTGCGGATACCGGCTATCTGCGCGCCCTCCTCCGGCTGCACGCCAATGATCTGAATATCGTGATTCTGTTCCTTGAAGAAGCGTGAGCAGCCCATGATGGTGCCGGTAGTGCCCATGCTGCTGATAAAGTGTGTGAGCTTGCCATTGGTATCACGCCAGATTTCCGGCGCCGTACCCTCGTAATGCGCCAGCGGGTTGTCCGGATTGGCGAATTGGTCGAGGATGATACCCTTGCCTTGGTCGCGCATTTTTTCCGCCGTATCACGTGCCAGCTCCATGCTGCCCTCTTTTGCAGTCAGCACCAACTCCGCGCCAAATGCACGCATGGTCTGGCGGCGTTCCATACTCTGGTTTTCCGGCATCACCAGAATCATGCGGTAACCGCGTACCGCCGCTGCCATCGCCAGCGCAATGCCGGTGTTGCCGCTGGTCGCCTCGATCAGCGTGTCACCGGGCTTGATGTCGCCGCGCTGCTCGGCACGCATGATCATGTATAGCGCCGGACGGTCTTTCACTGAACCGGCAGGATTGTTGCCTTCCAGCTTGGCCAGCAGCACATTGCTGGTGTCACCAGAAATGCGCTTGAGCCTTGCAAGCGGAGTATTACCGACAAAATTTTCTATGGATGAATACATCGCAATGCTTTCATACGAGCGAGGCATGAATTACTTCCTGGCTGGTTTAGCCTCCTTCTTCAAATCAGCCTTGGCAGCAAGGTCCACGGTCAATTCGGAGCGCATGTTTGCCACCGACTTGTCGCCGAAGCCACTGACTTTTTTCAGGTCATCCACTTTCTTGAACGGGCCATTCTTGTTGCGGTATTCGATAATCGCTTGGGCTTTCTGCGGGCCGATACCATTCACGGATTCCAGCTCCGCCTTATCGGCTGTATTCAGGTTAACAGCAGCCATCGCTATACCGGAAAAGGCAAAAAATGCAAACAACACCAGCAGAAGTTTTTTCATTGTGTATCCTTTTCAAAAATATACGGCAAGCGCCGCAGACTCATTAACGAACGCAAACAATCTAAGTTGACGCGCTTGATAAATAACTCACATACTTGGCCACGCCTTGCTCGACATTCAGGAACGGTTCGGTATAGCCGCTGTTGCGTAGCGCTGAGATGTCGGCTTGGGTATAGCTCTGGTATTTGCCGCGCAGTTGCTCCGGAAAAGGAATGTAGCTAATCAGTCCTTGCTGTTGCAGTTCGGCAAGGCTCAATGATGGCTTCCCCTCAGAGTTGCGTAATGTGTTGATGGTCGCTACTGCCACGTCGTTGAAGCTTTGCGCCTGCCCTGTGCCAAGATTGAAAATGCCGGATTTGTGCGGATTGTCGAGGAAATACATGTTTACCTTGACCACATCTTCTATCGAAACGAAATCGCGCAGTTGCCCGCCGTTGGCGTAGCCGTCGCAACCTTCAAAGAGTTTCACCTTGCCACCGGCGCGATACTGGTTGAAGAAGTGCCAGGCAACCGATGCCATACGCCCCTTGTGTTGTTCGCGCGGACCGTAAACATTGAAATAGCGCAGTCCGACAATTTGCGCATTGCGTTTTTGCCAGCGACGGCGAACAATCTGATCAAACAGAAACTTGGAATAGGCGTACACGTTCAGCGGGGCTTCGCATTCGCGGCTTTCCATGAATACGCTGCCACCGCCATATACCGAGGCAGACGAAGCATACAAGAACGGGATCTCTTCGTTCTGGCAGTAGTTCAACAACTCCAGCGTGTACTGGTAATTATTTTCCATCATATAACGCCCATCAGTTTCCATAGTATCGGAACATGCACCTTGATGAAGCACTGCGCTGACCAGCCCATCGAAAAAACCTTCCTGCAATTTTTCCAGAAAGTCTTCTTTGTCGAGGTAATCGGCAATTTCGCAATCGACAAGATTCCTGAACTTCTCGGCATGCTTGAGATTGTCCACCGCGATAATGTTGTGTTCACCGCGTTCATTAAGCGCCTTGACCAGGTTGGAACCGATAAAACCGGCAGCGCCGGTGACGATGTAGTACATATTCAAACTCCTTAATGGAGAAGGGTGAAGAGGAAAGGGAGAAGGGTAACACCAGCGCACTCCTACCCTTCCCCCTTTCCCCTTCCCTCTTCTCCCATGTCTTTAATGATTTCCTCGCGGCTGACCACCGCCGTGCCCAGCTTGCCCACAACGATACCTGCCGCACGATTGGCGATACGCATGGCATCGTGCATATCTGCACCGCTCGCCAGCATCACTGCCAGCGTAGCGATCACGGTATCGCCCGCACCGCTGACATCGAACACTTCGCGCGTCTGCGTCGGTTCGTGCAGCACTTCATTGGCGCGATACAGACTCATGCCATCTTCACTGCGCGTGACCAGCAGCGCGTCGAGTTGCAATTCTGCACGAAGTTTTTCCGCTTTCGCGTTTAGTTCTGCCTCGGTTTTCCAACTGCCGGCTACTTCGCGAAACTCACTGCGATTCGGTGTGAGCAGCGTTGCGCCGCGATAGCGCTCGTAATCCTCCCCTTTGGGGTCAACCAACACCGGCTTGCCTGCTTCACGCACCAGTCTTAACATTTCGGCAATATGTGCCAATCCTCCCTTACCGTAATCGGAAAGGATCACCACATCTGCCATCGGCAGCTGCGAACGAAAGTCTGCCAGCGCGGCATGCAACACTTCGTGACTGGGCGGCGTTTCAAAATCAATACGCAACAACTGCTGATGCCGCGCAATGGCACGCAGTTTGATAATTGTCGAAATGCTGTCATCACGATGCAACAAGGCATTGAGATTGGAATGATGATTAAGCAGTCTCTCCAGACATGCGCCAGCTTCATCATTGCCGACGACGGACAACAAGGTAGCTTGCGCGCCGAGCGATGCAATGTTGCGCGCCACGTTGGCAGCACCACCGGGGCGTTCTTCGACACTTTCGATCTTGAGCACAGGAACAGGAGCCTCCGGCGATATACGGCTGACATCGCCGAACAAGTAGCGGTCCAGCATCACATCGCCGACCACCAATATTCTTGCACCTTCGAACTTTGGCAGAACTACCATGCAAGCCCTCCGTCTTTCCAATTCATATCTGTCCTTCGCTTCTCAGGTTCATTCCTGGACTCCAATATCCTTGCAAATGTCGAGCAATGCCTGCAATGGATCCGCCGCTTGGGTAACCGGACGTCCGATCACCAGATAGCTGGAGCCCGCTTGCAGTGCAGCTTGCGGAGTCATCACCCGTGACTGGTCATTCAAGCTGGCGTGCTCCGGACGAATGCCCGGCGTCACCAGGCAAAATGCATTACCACAATGTTTGCGCAGCAGCGCAGCTTCCTGCGCAGAGCAGACCACGCCGTCCAGGCCGCTGTCGCGTGCCAGAGTTGCCAAACGCAGCACCATCTCGGCAGGCGTGACATTGATGCCGATGTCGGAGAGATCTTCCTGTGCCATGCTGGTAAGTAAGGTCACTGCAATCAGCTTCGGCTTCCGTGTGCTGCCGGCAATTGCCTCACGCGACGCCTCCAGCATCTTGCGCCCGCCCAGCGCATGCACGTTGACCATCCACACACCCAAGCTGGCAGCGGCTTTGCAGGCCTGCGCGGCAGTATTGGGAATGTCGTGGAATTTCAGGTCGAGAAAAACCTCGAAACCGCGCCGCATGAGTTGTTCCAGCAGCGCCGGGCCGCTGGCGGTAAACAATTCCTTGCCAACTTTCAGGCGGCATAGCGAAGGCTGCAACCGCTCGGCCAGCGCATGCGCGGGTGCCGCAGATGGATAATCCAGCGCGATGATTATTTTCGGGTCTTTCATGGCGAAGCTTGTACCTGTTCTCCAGTTTCTTCGCTGCGCCGGGGCGGATAACTATCCCACGCATGACAAGCCGGGCAGTGCCAATAAAACTGGCGCGCCTTGAAACCGCAATGAGCACAATGGTACATCGCCAAATTTCGCGTGCGCTTATGAACCAGATTTTTCACCAGCTCCACGTCGGCACGCTTGTCCATTGGCAATTCCAGAAGCCGTGCTTCGAGCAATTTATCCAATCCCAACAAGGTCGGGTTGTGTTGCAACTCATCGCGCACCAGCCGATAAGCTGCGCTTGATCCCTCGCTTTTCAGCACCCCGTTGAACACCACATTCATCAAATCCAGTGAGTGATATTTGCTCAAGTATTCGCGTAACAAGGCTACACCCTCACTCTCGCGATCCAGGCTGCGAAATGCATTCAGTATGCTTTCCGCCACCAGCGGCAGATATTGAGCATCCTGTGCTTCGACGCTCTTCCAGATATTGATGGCCTCTTCGTGCTCACCTTTGCTGACTGCCATATCACCCAGCATCATGGTGGCACGCACTGAATTCGGGTAAGTCGCCAACGCCTGGTACAGATGTTTACGCGCAGCATCCAGATCGCCGCCGGAAATTTCCTCGCTCGCCAGCTCGCAATAAAAAAATGCGGCTTGTTTGCCATACGACTGTCCTGATACCGCAGCTAACCGATGTACGGTCTCGATCGCCTTGGGCCAGTCATGCTCCTTCTGAAAAAGCTCCAGCAAGAATTCCATGGCAGGTTTGGCATATGGGGTGTTTTCCAGCTCACGAAACAGGCTCTCGGCACGATCCAGAATTCCGGCTTTCAGGTAATCCTGTGCCAGCTCGAAAATCGCCTGTTTTCGCTTTTTCTCATCCAGATCAGCTCTGTCCACCAGGTTGTGGTGCATACGTAATGCCCGGTCCACTTCGCCACGGCGGCGGAACAGACTGCCCAACGCAAAGTGTAGCTCGACGGTTTGCGGATCGATCTTGACCACCTCGATAAAGGCTTCAATGGCTTTGTCCTGCTGCTCGTTAAGCAAAAAATTCAGGCCCTGAAAGTATGACTGCGGCAGCGCACTCGATTCGGAAAGCAATTCTTTTATATCAAGGCGCGCGGCCAGCCATCCCAACCCAAAAAACAACGGGAAAATCAGCAGCATCCAGGTTTCGAATTCCATAACTGAATATTTCTATCAGAAAGGTTGAATGGGTGTTTGTTGCTCTTCAATAATGCCGGCGAGTTTGTTCCTGGTCTTAATATCGCGCTCCAAGCGAGCGATTTCGCGACGCTGACGCAACACATTTACAAGCATGGCAAGCACGCCGACCATCGTGCCAACCGAAAAAAACAACAGCAGCACAACCACCAGCGAAGACTGCCATTCATAGCCAAAAAAATATCGCAACGTAATCGGCTGGTCATTCTTGACCGCAAATCCGAGCAGTGCAAAGAACAAAAATGCACGCAACAACCAACTTAGAACACGCATGGCATTTATCCGAAATAACCGGTGTAACGATAGCATAAAAAATGGCGGCTATACCGTTAGATACGCCGCCAAGAATTGAAGATTGCCTTTCTCGTTTGCTTCCTCTCCCGCAAGCGGGAGAGGATTGAGGAGAGGGCAAGCAATATCAGGACTTCTGTTCGCTGACTCGCTCTCTTAGCTCCTTGCCCGCCTTGAAGTGCGGCACATACTTGGCAGGCACCTTCACCTTGTCACCGGTCTTGGGATTGCGCCCCTGACGAGGCGGTCGATAATTCAGGCCAAAGCTGCCGAAGCCGCGTATCTCGATTCGTCCACCACGCGACAGCGTGGAAGACAAAATGTCCAGGATCACTTTAACAGCAAGCTCTGCATCCTTGGCCAGCAATTGCGGGTGCAACTCGGCCAGCTTGGCAATCAAATCAGATCGAGTCATGACATTAACCTCAAATTAAGCTTCAGTCTTGGTGCCGCTCATCTTGGCCTTCAACAATGCGCCCAGATTGGTGGTTCCGGCATTGGAATTACTTTCTGCGGAAAGCTTCTGCATTGCGGCGGTTTCTTCTGTCTTGTTAAGAGCCTTGATTGACAGGTTGATGCCGCGATTCTTGCGATCCACATTGATAATGACAGCAGTCACGCTATCGCCTTCCTTGAAGTGATTACGGATATCTTCCACTCGGTCAGCAGAAACTTCCGACGCCTTCAGATAGGCCTCCACATCGCCTTCCAGCGCAATCGTTGCGCCTTTGGCATCCAGCGATTTCACTTTGCCGGTGACCACTGCGCCCTTCTCGTGACTGGAAGCAAAGCCGCCGAACGGGTCGCCTTCCAGTTGCTTGATGCCGAGGGAAATGCGTTCACGCTCAACATCGATCGCCAATACTACAGCCTCCACTTCATCGCCCTTCTTGTAGCTGCGCACCGCTTCTTCGCCGGGCTGGCTCCATGACAGGTCGGACAAATGCACCAGGCCGTCGATACCACCATCCAGGCCAATGAACACGCCAAAATCGGTGATGGACTTGATTGCGCCCTTTACCTTATCGCCCTTCTTGTGATTGATCGCAAAATCATCCCAAGGATTCGATTGGCATTGCTTCATGCCCAGTGAGATACGGCGGCGCGCTTCGTCGATTTCCAGAATCATTACTTCCACTTCGTCGCCCAGACTCACCACCTTGGAAGGATGAACATTCTTGTTGGTCCAATCCATCTCGGAAACATGCACCAGGCCCTCGATGCCCTGTTCGATCTCCACAAACGCACCGTAGTCGGTCAGGTTAGTCACCTTGCCGAACATGCGTGTACCCTGAGGATAGCGACGTGCCAGCCCGTTCCATGGATCATCACCCATTTGCTTGATGCCCAAAGAAACGCGATTCTTCTCTTGATCGAATTTCAGTATCTTGGCTTCGACTTCGTCGCCCACATTCAATACTTCGGAAGGATGTTTCACGCGGCGCCACGCCAAATCTGTGATGTGCAGCAGTCCGTCAATACCGCCCAAGTCAACGAAAGCGCCGTAGTCGGTAATATTCTTGACCACGCCCTTGACGATCGCGCCTTCCTTGAGGTTTTCCATGACTGCTTCACGGTCTGCGCCCATGCTCGCTTCGAGCACGGCACGGCGGGAAACCACCACGTTATTGCGTTTGCGGTCCAGCTTGATGACCTTCAACTCCATGGTCTTGTTTTCGTATGGTGTGGTGTCCTTGACCGGACGAATATCCACCAGCGAACCCGGCAAAAAGGCTCGGATACCATTGACCATCGCGGTCAATCCGCCCTTGACCTTGCCGCTGACAAAGCCTTCCACGATCTTGCCTTCTTCCATGGCCAATTCCAGATCGTGCCATGCCGCCAGGCGTTTGGCCTTTTCACGCGACAGCTTGGTCTCGCCATAGCCGTTTTCAAGCGCCTCGATCGCGACGGTGACGAAATCACCCGCCTTGACTTCAATTTCGCCTTTGGCGTCGAGGAATTCCTCGATCGCAATTAAACTTTCGGACTTCAGCCCGGCATTCACGACTACCATGTTGTGATCAATACGCACAACTTGTGCGGTAATCAGTTCGCCGGCGCGCATTTCCTTGCGTGTCAGGCTTTCTTCAAACATTGCGGCAAAACTATCGGGATTTTGTAAAACAGCTGCGGTTGCGGTTGCGTTCATCGAATACACCTAAGTAATTATCTGCACGGAATAAAAAGTCGGCACAGAGGTTAGTTAAAAAGTTCCCATAAGACGGAGAGTCGCACGGGGCCTATATTTTGAATCCTTTCGCCGAGTAGCTTGTCAGCACTTCCTGTACCGCCTGCTCGATGTTCAGAGCGGTGGTATCCAGCAGACTTGCACCCGGCGCCTGTTGCAGCGGTGCCACGCTACGCTGAGTATCACGCTCGTCGCGCAGACGTATATCCAGCAAAAGGGCGGCGATATTAGCATCCATTCCTTTTTCTTTCAACTGCTTATATCGACGGTCTGCGCGCGCTTCGGCACTGGCGGTCAAAAATATTTTCAGCGCCGCATCCGGGAAGACCACCGAAGCCATGTCGCGACCATCTGCCACCAGGCCCGGCGACCGGCGAAAGGCATGTTGCTTGTTGAGCAACGCGGCACGCACCATCGGCAAAGACGCCACCTTGGAAGCCGCAGCTGCGCATTGTTCGCCGCGCAATTCATCGCCAACCAATACTCCATCCAGCCAGATTTGCTCTCCCTCGAAGCGTACTTCCATGCGTTCGGCCAATGATGCCAGGCCGGCTTCATCAGTAAGCGCAATCCCATCGTCCTGCGCGGCCAGTGCCAGCAAACGATACAACGCGCCGCTGTCCAGAAAATGATAGCCAAGTTTGGCAGCAACTCTTTGCGCGACCGTGCCTTTGCCAGACGCAGATGGTCCATCGATCGCGATCACCGGCACGGCCTGCGTCACACTGGCAAAAGCCGCAAAATAATCGGGGAAGGTCTTGGCGACACACCCCGGATTGTTGATACGCATCCCTTCTGCTCCGAATGCAGCCAGCGAAAAGCACATCGCTATACGGTGATCGTCATAGGTGTCAATCGCCGCATGGCGAATCTGCGCAGGTGGCGTAATACAAATATAATCCGCGCCCTCTTCCACAGTTGCGCCCACCTTGCGCAACTCTATAGCCATCGCCGCAATGCGATCGGTTTCCTTGACGCGCCAACTGGCAATATTGCGCAACGTGGTTACGCCCTCGGCAAATAACGCGGCGACCGCCAGCGTCATCGCCGCATCGGGAATATGATTGCAATCCAGATCAATCGCCCTGAGACGACCGGATTGTGGCGCACGCGCTTCCATCCAGTTCGTGCCCTGTTCGATTTTCGCGCCCATCAATGCAAGCGCGTCGGCAAAGCGCACATCGCCCTGAATGCTGTCTCTGCCCACCCCTTCAATACGTACCGGCCCACCTCCTATCGCGCCTGCGGCAAGAAAATACGAGGCCGATGAAGCATCGCCCTCCACATACATTACGCCGGGCGACACATAGCGACTACCTGGCGCTACCGTAAAGCTGCACCAACCATCGCGCTGCACTGCTACACCGAAACGCGCCATCATCGCCAGCGTAATTTCGATATACGGTTTCGAGATCAATTCGCCGACCACCTCTACTGTCACCTCGCGATCCAGCAACGGCAAGGCCATCAGCAACGCGGTGAGAAACTGGCTCGACACATCGCCGCGCACACTGACGCGCGCTGCGCCGCTCAAGGTTGCAGGAAGAATCTCCAACGGCGGAAAGCCCTCATTGCCCAGATAGTCGATGTTCGCACCCAATGCGCGAAGCGCATCCACGAGATCGCCGATCGGTCGTTCGTGCATGCGCGCCACGCCAGACAATTTGTAATGTCCGCCTGACAGAGCCAGCGCTGCCGTCAGCGGACGGAACGCGGTTCCGGCATTCCCCAAAAATAATTCTGCATCCTTGACCGGAAAATTCCCGCCGCAACCGGTCACACGATAGGCGTTATCACCCAGAGGCTCGACCTTCACGCCCAGTGCGCGCAATCCATCCACCATACGCTCGGTATCGTCCGACAACAGCACATCGCGCACCTCAGTCGTGCCTTCGGACAGCGCCGCCAGCAACAGCACGCGATTGGAAATGCTTTTCGAGCCGGGCAGCGTGATCGTGCCGCGCGCACTCAGCAAAGGGGGAAGGTCAATAAAATTTTCGGATGTCATTGCGATTGAGTTGCATGGCAGATTTGCAAGGGCGAGATGATACCGCAAAGCTAAGGCTGGCGAAGGTGCTCAACTCATCTACTGTGCATCCGCCTGATGAAACAACTAGCCATCCCACAAAGCAACCAAAAGACGGTTGCCAAGTGGTTGGTTATAGAGCGTGGATGTGTTAATGCAAAACCTGACCGCGCGACACCCCCATTGATTTTGTTCTTTGGCGGCAAATTCTTGTCTTGTCTATACTTCACCAAATTTCTTGTTCTTTACTAATTGTTCTATGGTTTTGTTAATTCTTTTTTGTCGAGTTTCTTCTGTTTTTGCAGTATTCACCCAATAAACATAGGCCAACTGTGCTGAAGGAGAAAAGTTCTGAAAATTATTCCAAGCCATTTTATTTTTTATCAAAGCTGCTTTAAGGTAAGTTGGTACAGAAAAATTTTTACTCGAAGGAACTCTTTCTTTAGTTTTCATTCCTTCTCGGAAGACTTCAAAGCCTGACTCCGTCATATTACCTAGCTTAATCATCTTCTCTGCTCTTTCAATATTAAGCTCAGACCAAAGGCTTTCTGGCGTTCGGGGCGTGTATCGCTGCA